>NZ_JBSIUV010000003.1:0-109959 GCF_053654515.1 Helicobacter sp. T3_23-1059
ATTTTAGCATTGCAAATTCTAGCAAAGTAGATATTGCAAAAGCAGATTCTAGCAAGGCAGATATTGCAAATGCAAAATCTAATAATGCAAATTTTGCGAGCGCAAAATCTACCCACCCCCAAACCCCCTCCGCAAGGGAGGGGGCTTTAAGAAGCGTTGCCACTCTTTCAAGGGAGGGGGCTTCTTTTTGGGCTTCTTCCGCAAGGGAGGGGGCTTTTAAAGCAAATGTAATCCCCAAAAATGCAAAAACAACACCCAAAAAACGCCTAGCGATTTCTCTAGCTGCGAGTGCGATTATAGCTGGTATCGCCCTAGATAGTCTAGCGGCTGGCTGTCGTAGCACAGGGTATAGAGATGAGGGGGGTATCGGGTATTGGACGACTAGTGCTTGCACGGGATATACTTCATTAGCCGAGATACAGCGGCAAAGCCTATCAAACACAGATTATTGGCGAGATATGACACTCACTCTTAGTGGTAGCACAGATGCGGGCAATGTCTCTTATACTCTTGGACAAGCAAATTTTAACGGGCGTGCGTGGTGGCAAAGCAGTGAGAAATTCCCAAATGCCTCCACAAGACGCACGCTAAAGTTTGAAAACTTTGATGCGCCAAATACGAGCTTTACCCTCACTCAACAAAATTCCATCGCCACCGTCTCTGTAAGTAGCTCTAGGCTAAACTCCCTAGAGCTAAAATCTGGCACATTTCAAGGGCTAGCTATCACAAATGGTTCTCTCATAAACTCCCTCACCATAGGTGGCACGATAAACGCTACAAATGCAGGCACAGACAGGGATACTGCTAGCATATCTATCCGCGATGGCTCTCTGGTAAATAACCTAAGCATAACAGGCACAGTAAGCGGCAACCTACAAATAGGTAATAGAGATGTCATAAATTCTGGCTTTATGACGAGTTTTAGTGGAGTGAATGGAAAATTTACTACCGCAGATACAAACTACATCGCCCTGCTAAATGCCTCTATCACCATAGATGGCGATGCAGCTAGCTGGAATGGAGGCTCAGTAGCTGGGCAACATATCTTAGGTGGTGGAAATGTCATCGGTATCGCGGATAACTCTATCACCATAAATGCTGGGGAAAATATCCAGCCAAATGAAATCTATGAGTATAAAAATATCGTAAAAAATGCGAAGGCAGGCAATGGCAGTGGCGAGCAAGGTAGCTTTGAATCTAGGCTAGGCTATCGCCACTTGGTCGCTTCCACAGGGCTTCAGCTAAAGCATGTGGAGCGAGATGGCAAAAAAGGTATCGTCCTAGTAGCTGATGTGGCTGATAGCTATGGGGCAAATGTCTTTCGCGCACTCACACTATCTAGCTTGCGCAGGACGGTAAATACCCAAAATATCCTAGATACGATGACGACAAAGACTTTCCATAGCGATAGATACTACAATCAAGAAGTAGAGCTACGGCTATTGCAATATGATATGTCTCGCCTTACAAATCGCTCTAGCAAATTTGCCAAAAACACACGCAAAAATCAAAAAAAGCTAGATAAAACGCGTGAGAAAATCGCTAAGCTAACTTTAGAGCAAAGCAAGGGGCAAAATCTAGATAAAGGCTATAATAACTTTGAAGTCATCGACCAACTAGATGCCATTTTTATCCCATACACTGGGCGTAGGGATTGGCGTTTCTTTGCTGTGCCTTATGCGACACATAGCTATGTGGATTTAGGCACTAGCAATGCAAATGAATTTGCAGGTGGCGCACTCTTTGGTATGCAAAGAAATCTTAGAGCAGCAGGGATTTTTGGTGGATTTTTGGGATATGAGTTTGTAAATACGGATACGACTTTGCGAGGCAATATCGATACGCGTATCCAAAACAATAGCTTGCAAGCGGGGCTGAATTATTTTAAAACCTTTTCTATCCCGGGCAAAGTGATGGAAGGCTTTATCAAAGCTAGCATAAGAGGTGGGGTAGATATGCCAACCTTTACTGCCAAAACAGGTGCGTGGGAGCTGAAGCTAAAATCCGCTGACAAAAACGCAATCCCGCTAATATACAATATCGGCGCGGAAGTCAAAGGTGGGGTAACTTTCTATCAATTTAAGCGAAATAGTTATGTAAGCCCTGAAGTATCTCTAAGCTATGATATGCTAGCCTCAAATAACACAAGGATAACAAAGCCTGAAGCATATCTAGCTAATACCAAATATCGCCCGCTTGGAGCTGATGAGAGATATGATGCGTTTTATTGGCACTTGCCTCAACTAGGCGTGCATGTGCGCTACTACAAAATGTATGGCAATAAATTCCGCACAAACTTCAAAGCTGGCGTAAAGTATAATATGCTAAACAAGCAAGAAACCAACTTTAGAATTGGTAATTTGCCAGATAAGGGGCAAATCACTCTGCCTGCGGTGTATGGAAATCTAGGGTTTGATCTAATATGGATGATAAAGAAAAACCACGAGCTATCTTTTGGCTATGATGGGCTTTTCTATGCTAGCACTTTTGCCAAAGAAAATGGGCAGGCTACAAGCGATTGGTTTAACGGCGTAACGACAAATCTAAACTTTAAATACGCTTATTGGTTTGGTGGGAGCGACTATGTAACCGACAAAGACGGCAACGCCGTATCTCGCTCCATAGTCGAGGGAGGCAAAAAGTCTAAGAAGTCCAAAAAGTCAAAGAAAAAGAAAGAAAAGAAGTCTAAGAAAAAGGTTTATTACATTGATGGGTAAATCTTATTTTGGACAAATCTTGGAGCGTTTGTAAAGAGAGGGTTTAGGCTTATTTAGGCTTATTTAGGCTTATTTGGGCTTATTTGTGCTTGGACTTTTGGAGGGGTTTTGATTCCCCCCTCCCTTGCAGATGATTTTGCCTTTTATCCCCCTCCATTGCGGAGGGGGCTAGGGGGTGGGTATCTTGTCGGACTAAGCAAACCGAAGCATCTCAAAATCTAACAAACATTTGTCATACTGAGGTTTCGTAAGAAACCGAAGTATCTCTATTTTTCATTTAATGTTTGAGATACTTCACTCACTTCACTCGCTCAAGTAATGACAAAGAAAATTTTGTCATTGTGGGCAAACATTCCACTGCCGTCATTGCGAGCGTGGCTACGCCACGCGTGGCAATCTAAAATCACCCTCCCTTGCAGATGTTTTTGCCTTTGATTTCCCCCTCCCGTGCGGAGGCGGCTAGGGGGGTGGGTATCTTGTCGGACTAAGCAAACCGAAGTATCTCAAAATCCAACAAACATTTGTCATACTGAGGTTTCGTAAGAAACCGAAGTATCCCGTCATTGCGAGAATCTAGGCTTTTGTTAAAAAGCCTAGATTCGTGGCAATCCATAAATCCCCCTCCCTTGCGGAGAATTTTGCCTTTTCCCCCTCCCTTAGCACGAGGGAACTTTGGCGTGAGTAAATCTTGGACTTAGGTTTATTTGAGTTTAGGTTTAGACTTATGGAGGGGTTTTTATTTCCCCCTCCCTTGCAGATGATTTTGCCTTTGATTTCCCCCTCCCGTGCGGAGGGGGTTAGGGGGTGGGTATCTTGTCATACTAAGCAAACCGAAGCATCTCAAAATCTAACAAACATTTGTCATACTGAGGTTTCGCAAGAAACCGAAGTATCTCATCATTGCAAGCCGTGCTTGCACGGCGTGGCAATCCATAATGTAAAGCAAAAATCATAGATTGCCACGAATTTACTTCGCAAATTCTCGCAATGACGAAATAATTTGTCATACTAAGGGCTTTTAAGCCAGAAGTATCCCGTCATTGCGAGATTCTAGGCTTTTGTTAAAAAGCGTAGAATCGTGGCAATCCACACCTAAGCCGTCATTGCGAGCAAGTCGCAAGACTTGCGTGGCAATCTATAAGCAAAAAAAACATTGTCATACTGAGGTTTCGCAAGAAACCGAAGTATCCAAAAAGCAATTTTTGCAGATAATACAACCCTACAATCTAGTTTGAACTTGCAAAAATATTTGGATATTTCGGCTTGTTTCAAGCGTATCGGTATAACAAAGGTTTTTTTATTGCACAAAATACTTCTATTGTTTTTTAATTTGGGTTTGCGACCCAAGACCGACAAAATAGCTTAACCTCATTTCATCTTAATCAAACTTACTCTAACCCCTAAAAGCCTTATTTAATGTTTATTTTTTTTTGTAGCATACCTGCCGTTGTTTTATATTGCTTTAGTGTGCCATACTCAAAATACAAACAACCAATACTCAAGCTAAAGAATAAAATATGTATAAAGATTTGCAAAACCGCAAGCTCGAAAAAATGTTTATGAAATTTCTTAATAATCGCTTTGTTATTTGGGGACTTATGAGCGTGCTATGCTTTGGCGTTTTTCTTGCGCCAAGCGCATTTTTTATGCTGATAAATCCACAATATTCTTTCTGCCTAGATATTATCTTTTTATGCGCATTTATCCCCGCTAGTATCGCTCTACCCGTAATGAAGCCTAGATTTTTAAGCATTGCTATTTTAGTGCTTTTTATGATAATGGAGTTTTTTCAGTTTGGGCATCTTTTTTGGTTTGGAGCACCTTTGAGTGTATTTAGTTTGGCATTATTTAGTAGTGAAGTAGGTGAGGTGCTAGAGAGTGCCAAAATGGCAATGCCACAAGGTTTGTATCCTATGCTAGTTATCGTGTGTGCTTATACCTTGCTTATTTATGCACTTTTGCGCTTGGATAAAAGATTGCCAAAAAGTTTTATCGCGTCTTTTGTGATGTTATCCCTACTTAGCATTCTACCATACAAAGCGATTTTTAAAACACGCAGTCTTAATAATTTTATGCCAAGCAACAATAGCGTAAGTCTTTATAATGACTTGGTGGTGTTTAGTGCTTATTTTTGCATTTATTTGCCAAATCATTTGGATTCTCACACACCTATTGCAAAATACCGACCTTATACTTATGAATACAAAAATACCACTCCAAAAAATATTGTCATTGTTTTAGGCGAGAGTGTAAATGCTAATCACATCGCATTGCTTGGATATGAGCGAAATACCACTCCGCTATTATCAGCTCTTGCCAAAGAGGGT
Source organism: Helicobacter sp. T3_23-1059 (assembly GCF_053654515.1). Classification (NCBI taxonomy): domain Bacteria; kingdom Pseudomonadati; phylum Campylobacterota; class Epsilonproteobacteria; order Campylobacterales; family Helicobacteraceae; genus Helicobacter; species Helicobacter sp. T3_23-1059. The sequence goes on from NZ_JBSIUV010000003.1 coordinate 5,045, forward strand.
AATTTTATTGCAAAGAGAGGAATTTCTAGCTCGGTGCTTACGCGTGTATCCTTGCCTATGTTTTTTAATATCGCCTATCACCCCAAAAATATCCGCCACATTGACACACAAACCACGCATTTATTTAAACTAGCAAAACTCGCTGGATTTAAAACCTACTACATTTCTAATCAAACCGAAGCAGAATCAAGGGCAATGGCAGGGAATTATATTGATGTTTTATCCACAAAAGAAAATTATCTTTTGCGCTCAGAGCAAATCGGCGATATGGTGCTTTTAGAAGAATTAGACAAACATTTTCCACAAATAAATCAAAATGACAAAAATTTTATCGTCCTTCATCAGCGAAGCGCACATTCGCCTTATGAGCGTGGATACAGAGCCTATCCACAAGCCCAAGTTTTCCCCATCACAAATAAAACAAACACGCAATATAAAATCAACAGCTACGATAACACAATGATATTTAATGACTTCATCATCGCAAGTATTTTTAGAAAATTCAAAGATTCAAGCAAAAATATGAATTATCTCTTTTTTATCCCTGACCACGGCGAAGCTATGGGCGAAATAGGCAAAGAAGGCAATGCAGAATGGGGACATACATTTTTAAGCCCAAATGTAGCAAATATCCCAATCTTTATCGCACAATATGATAATGCTAGAACGGGCAAAGATTCGCAATTTTTATCCCAAATAGATAAGATTCACGCGCCTACGCATTATGAATTAGGGCTAATTATCACAAACTTGCTAGGCTATACTATAAATAATCCCGAGTTTCAAAAAGATACTTATTATATAAACGGTAATACTATATCAGGCGAAAATGGCTACATTGAAGTGCATAAAAATGGAGATAATTTGACCTTTGAATATAAACAATAATCTAAAACCTTAGGCTGATTTTTTAATGATTTGTAGGTTATATCCATCTTGTTTTTGGATTTACATTATGGCTGTTACGATTCGGGTTCTTTTGAGTATTGTTTTTACTAAGAAATTGCAACAAGTTTACCAACCCAAGCCTCAAACAAAAAAGTCTTAAATTATGATTTTCAACAATAACAAAAAAAGTATATCACCACTAATAAAAACTTTGCAAGAATTTAAGAGACTAAAACAAGAGAGATTTTAAAAAAAGATTCTTAAATATGTTTCTACTTCTCTTACGCTATGAGTTTTTTGCAAGAAGTCTTGATATTAAGGCTGTTAAAATTGCAAAAATTTGTAAAATTTCACAAAAACTATCGATGAAAAGTGTGATAAATTTTACAAAAATATTAGAAATCTCAACCCACCTTAAACGGATTTTTCTCTTATCAAATTTAACAAGATTTTATACAAATCTTGTCCTTTGATTTTGGTGATGGCTATCTAAATTCTGTTTTTTTAAATGAAGCAAGAAATTCTCTTTTTTGATTCCTTTAAATTTGCTTAATCTATGCTTTACATAGCCCCTTTTGCTTGTAGTTGCAAGCAAAGCGAAACAAAAAATCCACCAAACCATCATACGCTCCCCAATAATCACTATAAAATTCTGTCTCATTTATATTGCTTAAATCTCTTATTATAGGCAAAAGATCATCTGCCAAGCAATGCTTTACAATTTTGGTATAAACGCAATTATTTCGTTTTAGCATACTTTATGCTTGCAGTTGCGAGCAAAGCGAAGCAAAAAATACAGAAGTTTTTTTGCCAGCTCCTCGCCCTCTTTTGCCTCTCACTCTTTTAGCACCCAAAATCTATATTAAAAGGTTGCTTTCATCAACTTCAATTTTACCTTGCATTTTAGAAGTTTTCTCACATTCTTTGGCGATTAAGATTCTATAACTTGCTTAAAAATTCTAGCATAATGTAACCTCTAAAATTTGAGTGATTTTTAATATTTTTGTAGCTTCAATATCTAAACTTCTTGCAAAGTTAATAGCATAAGCAAAGTATCTCAAAATCTAAAAACACAAATATATATATTTCACTAACACTCAATATGACAAAAACTCCGTCATTGCGAGCGGATTTGTCAAAATCCGCTGAATATGACAAATAAGTATGACAAAAATGACAAAATCTCAATATAACAACAATTTCCACAAAAATATATGGCTCAAAACAACTTAAGACTCCTTTATTTTGTCTTAAGTTGTCTTGAGCCAAATATTACTTGCAAGGTGAGTTTGCGCGATAAATGAGGCTTTGTAGATTTTGTGATAATCCTGCCTCAAATCCTATTTTTGCCATTATCTCGCGCTCTTTGTCCCTATGCTCCCCGCCATCGCTCTCGTGGTCAAAGCCTAGCAAATGCAACACCGCGTGGATAAATAAAATGATGATTTCCTCTTCCAAACTATGCTTAAATTTTTTGCTATTTTGCTTTGCTAAGGGGAGGTTTATCACTATCACTCCAAGAAAATCTATAAAATCTAAGCTACTAGATTCTATTTTTTTGCTAGATTTTGCACTAAAATTAGGCATTGTGGTATTTTCAAGCGGAAAACTAAGCACATCGGTGGCATAATCTTTGCCTAAAAATCCTCGATTAAATTCTCGCATTTTTGTGCTTCCAACAAACATTATCTCAATATGAACATGCTCTTTGCTATGGCTTTTTTCGCGCATAGATTTTATCTCATTAGCCACACTACTCAAATCATTCAATGCGCCTTCAAATACGCAATCCAGCGCAACTTGAAGCGCAAAATCTAATGTAGATTCTAGTGTGGTTGGCAGTGTGATTTTTGTATGGTTGTAGATTTCTAGCAAAGCCCTGTCCCAAAATGTAAAATATAAAATCTACAAATTTTACAAAAATTCTCTTAAAATTTACCCCATAAAAAAGCTATACCCAAGATACGCCACCCAATACGCCACAAGCGAAAAAATATACGCCACAATCGTGGTAAAAACAAACAAATATCCCACAAATTTTATCCCTCCAGCCTCTCTCCCAAAGCTAATAGTCGCGGCAAAACAAGGGATATAAAACATCACAAACACCACAAAAGCCACCGCACTAGGAAAAGAAATGCTATCTTTTAGCATTTCTTGCAATGAGCTAGAATCCTCCTCCACTTCCTCGCCAAGCGCATAAAGCACACCAAGCGTAGAAACCACCACTTCTTTTGCTGCAAATCCTGTAATAATCGAAATAGAAAGCCTCCAATCAAACCCCATAGGCGCAAAAATAGGTTCGATTATCTCCCCTGCCCTGCCCGAATAAGTCGCCCTAAGCAATTTTTCTTTTTCCTCATTTTCTAAATGCGCAATTTCCTCATCTTTTTGCTCATCATTTAGAGATTTAGATTCTAGCACTTCTTGTTTTTTGGATTCGTAGATTTCTTCTATTTGAGGGTTTTTGGGGTATTGCGAAGCAAACCAAATCGCCACAGAGGCAATGAGTATAAATCCGCCCGCTTTTTTTAGAAACATAACAACCTTGCCCCAGATACTAAACCACACGGTGCGAAAATTTGGGATTCTATATTTTGGCATTTCCATTACAAATGGCTCATCTATGCCACGAAATAGCGATAGTTTTAGCACTTTTGCCATACACAACGCCACCACTCCACCAAGAATATATATCCCAAAAAGCACAAATCCAGCGTATTTATCAGGGAAAAAAGCCCCCACAAAAAGCACATAAATAGGAAGTCTAGCCGAACAGCTCATAAAGCCAATCACAAAAAGCGTGATAAGTCGCTCATTTTGGTTTTTTAGCGTGCGGGTTGCCATATACGCAGGCACGGAGCAGCCAAATCCCGCAATCATAGGGATAAAACTCTTGCCGTGCAAGCCAAATTTATGCAAAAATCCATCAAACAAAAACGCAACCCTTGCCATATACCCGCTCCCCTCAAGCAATGCAATCCCAAAATAAAGCACCGCAATAAGAGGCAAAAACGCTAGCACCGTGCCAACTCCGCCGATGATTCCATCGCAAATGAGTGAGGTTATCTGCGGATGCTCGCTAAGTGCTTGACTCAAAAAATCCCCAAAACTAGCAAACCCATCTTCTATGTAATCTTTAGCAAATCCACCCACATAAAAAGTCATCTCAAAAAGCAAAAACATAAGCAAAAAGAAAATAGGCAGTCCAAAAAATCGATGAAGCAAGATAGAATCTATGCGCTTGGTGCGCTCTAGGGAATTTGGCAAACCAAATGCTTTATTAAATTTTGTTGCATTCAATGTTGCGGGAGATTTTGTGGCTTGCAAGTTTTGCATTCGCAAATTTTTAGGCTGTGGATTTTGTGGCTGTGAGTTTGCAAAATTCGCAGAAAAATCGTTGATAGATTTTGGATTGGCATTATTTAGATTTTGCTCCTCATCATTTACTTGATTTGCTTGATTTTCTACTTCGTGGTAGCTTATGACTTCTTGGGCTGCACCCTGTGCGAAACTAATAGAATCTTGATTAAAAATACTTTGGATATTTTCCTCTCCACTTTGCTTTGTAAGCCTAGCACTGATTTCATTTACAAAATCCGTAACCTGCGTGTAGCAAGGCTTATCGTGCAAATACGCATACAGCCTTTTATCAAGCCGTAGCAATAAAATCGCAATGATTCTGCTTGATAGGGCTTCTTTTTGGCTTGGATAGGCATTTAGCTCATAAAAACTTTTTTGCAACAAAAACTCATCAATCTTTTCAATGCTAGATTCTAGCAAATCCCCATAAATGCGCTTTGGCTCGCAAAATGGCTTATTGTGCATATCTATTATGGTGTCAAAAAGCGTGTTTAGATTTTGCTTTTTTTGTGCAGATATGGCGATAGAAGGCACGCCTAATATTTCGCTTAAAAGCGCGGTGTCTATGTCTATACCATCGCGCTTTGCCTCATCTATCATATTTAGCCCTAGCACACATTTTACCCCTAGCCCCATTATTTGCGCACTTAGGGCGAGATTTCGCGCTAGATTGGTAGAATCTAGCACATTTAGCACAATGTCATAATTCCTAGATTCTAAAAAATCTTTGGCGATTTTTTCCTCTGGCGAATAGTCATTTAGGCTATAAGTCCCGGGCAAATCAATGATATTTATATCCACGCCCTTATAGCTAAAGCGCACTTCATTTTTTTCTACCGTTACGCCACTAAAATTGCCAACTTTTAGATTTGCGCCGCTTATGGCGTTGATAAGAGAGCTTTTGCCGACATTTGGCTGTCCTACGAGGGCGATGGTAAGCTGTGTTTTGTTTTTGGTGGATTTTGTGCTTTGGCTAGATTTTCTTGTCATAGATTACTTCCTTAAGTATTGCTAAATTAGTGTTGTTTTTTAAGCAGATTTTGCGTTTTTTTTTTTTTTGCTGTTTTGTTTTTATGAAACCCACTGCAAAAATATCTAAAAGCGCAAAAATAATTTTTGCGCAAAATCGTTTTTGTGCAAAAATTATTTTTGTGTTTGACACACTTGAAAACACTTTTATGTATTTTGTAAGCTATTATTGTAATATAAAAATCATTATTTTGAGTTTAATTATCAACTTTTATCAAAAAGACACAAATAATGAGAATCTAGCAAGGATTTTTAATTTCAAAGACTTATCATACTAAGTTTTTATACCAAACCAAAATATCTCTAGTTTGTAGCCTGTTGAGAGTGACTTTGGTTTCTTGCGAAATCTTAGTCCGACAAGTATTGCCGTCATTGAAAGCGGATTTTGGCAAAATCCGCGTGGCAATCTACTCATTATATTTTGTCATACTGAGGGTGAAGCCCGAAGTATCTCAAAGTGTAGCTTCTTTATAAAATCTAAAAATGCAAATAGAGATATTTCGCGCTTGCGCACTCAATATGACAATAAGAGGGATACTTCGGCTTTTTCAAAGCCTCAGTATGACAAATGTTTTTTTGTTTTTGTGGATTGCCACGCGTGGCATAGCCACGCTCGCAATGACGGAAGTAAAATCAAATTGCTTACAATGACGGAGTGAGTGTGGATTGCCGTGTGTTAGATTTTTGTAGCTTTTGGCAAAGTCGTGGCAAAAACTCGCAATGACAAAAATGCAAATTCTCGCAAAAATCTAGCTATGGCGACTAAATATAACAAACGCGCTAAAATGCCACATATATAATGACGCAAAAAAACTTACAAACCCCCATAAAAACCCCCTAAAATTTTATAATATTTTCCTTTTTTTGCTTTACGCCTCGTTGTTTTTTGTTTGGCAAATCCTCCCTATCTTTGCGCAAAATAATCGATAGTTCATATTTTGGTTTATCCCCACATTTTCCTTTCAAAGCCACGCTTAGCTCATTTGCAGCATTTACCGTTTTATTTTTATAAAGTGTGCCGCAGGGCTTATCTCGTAGGCTGTTTTTGGTGCAGACAAACCCCGCATATTTCGCAAAAGCCTCTATGGCTTCGCCTGTCTGCTTTGCGTAGATGACTTCTAGCACTTTTGTTCTTGTTGGGGTGTGCTTTAGGATATGAAACACTCGTATATTTTTCATTTTCTCTCCTTATTTTTGCGGATTTTATTTTGATAGATTTTGCCCATACAGCAAAAATCCAAACGCATATTGTAGCGTATTTATAATAAACAATCCTAAGATTTTATGATTTTCGCACAAATATGCTTTTTTGTTTGGCATATACGACATTTGCCCCATCGCCTATTTTGACAAACCGCCTCTTTGTATAATCCACAAAAAAATCCCCTCCATTTTTTGCACACATTCCTACCAAAATCTCGCTAGCTTTTTGTAGCACACTATCAGGGAGTGCCTGCTTACCACAATGTATAAACAAATGCGAGGAGGGGACATCGCGGATATGTAGCCACATATCATCAGCCCTAGCATTTTCTAGCAAAATCTTGTTTTCGTTTTTGTTGCGCCCGATAGATAGCTTAAACCCCTCGATAAAAAGCACTAGCCCGATTTGAGAATCTTTTGTGCTTTTGTTTTTGGGTTTTAGGATTTTTAGCGTATCTAGGTTTTGGCTAGTTGTTACAAAATCGATTTGGCGGGCTAAAAAATCGATTTTAGATTCTAGGTTGTTTATCTCTAAATGGATATTTTTTGCCCTTTTGGCTAGTTTTTTAGATTCTCTAAACATTTGATTTATCGCTTCTTGGGGGGTGGGAGATGGTGGCAGACAAATCTTTCGCTTTTTGTTAGAATCGATTTCTTCTAAAACCACCTCGCGCACATAAGGCTTTAGCGTAGAAATATGGGCTAATGCTAGGCTAGCATCGCTATTTAGCCCTTTTGCGCATTTTTCTAGCTCGCTTGCACTTTGTAGATTTTCTCTTTTTGATTCTAGGGATTTTTTTGCCCTCTCTAGCTTGTTTAAAATGCTTAGTCTAGTATTTTGCAGGCTTTTAGCTTCCTTGCTAGCGTATTTTGAAATAAGCATTTTTTTTGTCGCCTCAAAGTCGCTAAAATCGCCCAAATCCATACCAAAATCCAAATCCTTAGAATCTACATTTTTATTTGGGTTGCTAGGCATTGGGGGGAGTGGGTGGTGGATTTTGACAGGGCGCATAGATTTTTGTGGGGAAATATGTCGCAATGCCTCTAGCACGACAAAGCGAGAATCCAAAACAATCGCATTGGTATGCTTCCCGCAAAACTCTAGCTGCAAATACAGCTCTTGCTTTTTGTAAGAATGGCGAATCGCTAAAAAAAGCCTCAAAATCCTATCTCCCCCTACCACTTCAGAGCCCAAAATCTCCGCTCCATTTAGACGAGATAGCACAATATCAAAAGGTGCTAAGTATTTTTTGGCAGATATGATAGGCGAAGTCGCCATATACACGCTAGAATCCCCACGAGACAAATCCATATAAAAGATTTCTTTTTGGTGGGGAAAATGTGGGGTATATGGGGTTTGAATGGGTGTTTGCTTTGTTTGTGCTAGGTTTTTTGCGTTTGATTTAGAAGCGTGAATGTCGCTTGTTTGATTGGGCTTTTTTGAAGTATCTGGCTTGGTGCATTCTAGCTTTAGCACATTATCTTGTACGCGCTTTATGTGATATAGCCTATCAAAGCTAGAAATATACGCACTTATCGCCCTTAGCTCCGCTAGCTTCATACTTGCTCCGCATTTTGTTGTGATATTTATGTGCTAAAAACGATAGAGTGGCTTAGTTTGGTAGATTTTCTCCACCCTTTACATATTCGCTTAAGCGGGTTTTTGCAAACTCTATCGCCTCGTTTGTGATATTTGCCCCGCTTACCATTCTAGCTAGCTCGCGCACGCGCCCTTCATAGTTTAGTAGCGTTATGCTAGATTTTGCTTCTTTGCAATCCTTAGAATCCACAAAATCCGCATTATTTTTTGCTACCAAAAAATGCGCATCCGCAAGGCTTGGCATATTCATTTGGTGTGAAATGGCAAAGACTTGATAGGATTTTGATAGCTCTTTTAGCACTTTTGCTACCCCCTCGCTCTCTTCCCCGCTTAGATTGGCATCAATCTCATCTAATATCAGCACGCCTTGTGCTTTATTTAGCCTAGCGACTAGGCACATTATCGCTAGTCTTAGGCGGTTAAACTCGCCTGCTGAAAGAGTGTCGATGGCACTATTTGCTAAGCATAAATCCACGCCCAAATCGCCATTAGATTCTAGCTCTTTTGGGATTAGCTTTATGCTAGGGGTGGGGAGTTTTAGCTCGCTACATAGATTTTTTAGGCTAGATTCTAGGGTGGGGAGGGCTTTAGCGCGATTTGCGTTTAGCTCGCTACATAGATTTTTTAGGCTAGATTCTAGGGTGGCGATTTGGGAGTGTAGTTCTTTTTTGTGCGTATCAAAATTTTGCAAAGTTTCTAGCTCGGCTTTTTTAGATTCTAGGGTGGCAAGGGCGTTGTTGATACCGCCATAGCGGTGGATAAGCTCACTCAAGCTAGAAATGCGGTGCAACATAGCCTCACTATCTAGCTCATCTAGCTCATCTAGCCTGCTTTGCTCCCTCTCTAGCACACTTTGTGCGTCATTTAGAGCTTGACTTAGTCGCGTGTGGATTTCCTCTACTTCGTTTTGGGTGTTGTCTTGGTTTTGTTGCGTGTCTTGCTCGCTAGCGATATTTAGCGCATTTAGCGCGGACAAAATCTCGCCTGTGTAGCCAAAAGCCACGCTAGCTTTGGAGATGGCTTCTTTGATTTTCTCTTTGTGAGAGAGGGTTTTTTTTAGGATTAGCAGATTTTCATATTCGCCTTCTTTTGGATTTAGGCTAGCGATTTTGTTGATTTCAAATTCTGCCATTTCTTTTAGCTGGGCGGTGTGGGATTGTTTTGCTTCTAGCTCTTTTAGGGCGATTTTTGCTTCTTTTAGCCTTGCAAAATCGCTCTTTAATCGCTCTAAATCCTGCGTATGTTTGGGGGCGGATTTCACACAATAGCTATCAAGCAAACCAACCAAACTAGCCCCCTCTAGCTCATCGCCACCGCGTGAATGGATATGCTTAATATGCTGTCCTAGCAAGTCGCTAAGCGTTTTTTTTGCGATGGGAGCGAAATTTACAAAATAGCGAATCTTGTCTTTTTTTACGATTTTTATGTTTAGCAGTTCGCCCTCTAAGCCTAGCTCCTCTAAAAATTTGGGCGATAAAAGCAAATCTGTTTCGATATTTGGCGCATTTGGTTCTTTTAGCCCAAAGCAAGATAGCAATGACTCCATAAGCACGGATTTGCCACTGCCACTCGCCCCGCTAAATACGCAAAATCCCTCTTTAAATCGCAATTCTAAATTGCCAAAAATGGGGGAAGATTCTATGCTAAGTTTGGTAATCATCTAAAAGCCTTTAGCCATATTTGTTGGAAGTTGATAAAAGGTGTGAAATCTAAATAAAGGGGGTATTATATCAAAAAAATATCTTAAAAATATATGACAGATATTTTCGGGTAATTTTATGCAAGTTTTATGCAAGTTTTAGGTAGATATGCCAAGATTTTGCTTGCTAGATAAAAAACATTAGCTTAGTTATTTTGTAGCTTAGATTTTTTGCTAGCTATCTAGGCTACAAAATCCACGCCCTAAATTTTTAGATTCTAGCACCTAGTCCAAATTTTTCTCTCAATACCGCAAAATAGCTTCGTTTTGGGTGTTGGATTAGCTCTATTTGCGTGCTAGCTTTGACTTCTAGCACCTCGCCTTTTTTGAAGCTAGCACATTGCTGCCCATCTATCATTATCATTCCCTCTATGTCGTTTGTATCCTCTGCATTTAGGCTTTTTACTAGCTTTGCGCTATCTTTGCTAGGGCTTATATGCGTGCTATGTATGCAAAACTCTAGCCCCCATTTATCGCTTATCACCATCGGGCGTTGGGTGAGAGAATGCGCGCACACAGGCGTTAAAAGTAGCACTTGACATTGTGGATGCACCACAGAGCCACCCGCAGAGATATTATACGCGCTAGAGCCTGTGGGAGTGGCGATGATTAGCCCATCTGCGCGGTAACTATTGCAAAACTCCCCCTCTATCATTGCATCGATATGAATCATACCCGATATGTCTTTTTTGGTGATTAAAATCTCATTTAGCGCGTAAAATGGCGATGAGGTTTTGCCCTGTGAATGGCGGATTTGCCCCTCTAATAATCTATGTTTTTCAAGCACATACTTGCCCTGTGCTAAATCATTAGCAAAGCCTTCTAGCTCGCTAGGATTTATCGCTGTCAAAAATCCTAAATGCCCCATATTTATCCCAAAAATAGGCAATCCACTCCCCGCACTTTTATGCACCGCAGAGATGAGCGTCCCATCGCCTCCTATGCTTACTAGCGCATCGATTTTGGGGGAAAATCTTTGTGTAGATACGGGGGTTTTTTGAGCGGATTTTGTGGCTTTGGGATTGTTTTTTTTGGCGCATTCTTTGATAGATTTTACACCCAAAATCTTTTCTATGCCCTCTAGCCTATATGTTTTTGGCAAGCCCAAAATCTTGCCATTTTCGCTCTCTACTATCGCATCTATGCCACTTTTAGAGAAAATCTCTAAGATTTTTATGACTTTGTCTTTTAGCTGTGGAGAATGCGGGCGCACAAGCAGGGCTACGGATTTTATGGGTTTTTGCAAATTTTTCATTTTAGATTTTACTTTTTGTGAGAATCTATACAAATGCCAAAATATAAAAACTAAGCAGTTGTCTTATCAGCAAGCGGGGTAGTCGAGGCTTTTATGGTGTTATAAGCCTGCGAGATTTTTTTAAACCTCTCTTCAAAAATCTTAACCTCCGCGCTATCTTTGCCCTGCGCGTTATCGGGGTGAAATTTTTTTGCTAGCTTTAGATATTGTTTTTTCACTTCTGCAAAACTATCCCTAAAATCTACATTTAGCTCGCTATAACATTTTCGCAACAGGTATTCCTCTCGTGTCAAAAAGCTATCAAATCCCTCTCCACCAAAGCCATTTGTCTCAAAATCCTCATCTTTATTGCTGTTAAACTCAAAATCTAGCGCGATATTGTGGATAATGCGCGAGCTAATAAGCCCCATAACGCCTTCCCACATAGACTGCGTGTATCCTACCGCACTGATACAAAACTCATTATCCACTTCATAGAGGATATTACTGCCAAAAATCGCGCGGATATATCGCCGTGCCACGCGGTTGTTTTCGGGGAGTCGCACGAGGATTTGCCCTAGATTTGATAGGTGGATTTGCACTTTTATGCGTTTTAGTAGGGTGTTTGGATTAGTGATTTTTATGCGTATGGGGAGATGGCTATATGATAATATATTTGCTAGCTCATCGTTGTATTTTGGTGTGGATTGTGCATTTTTTTGGCTATCAAAATCGCTATTTTGTAATGCCATTTCTTTTGCATTTTTAGCATTTTTTGTATCATCGCTAAAATCTTGCGCATCTTTTTTGGCGATTTCCGCAATCTCATTAGCCTCATTAGCCTCACTGCTCATAGATTTAGCCACATTTTTATCATCGTTTATAGATTTTGATTTTTTATCGCTAGATTTTGCGTTAGGCTTTCGTTTTTGTTTGGTAGATTTTTTTTCTTTGTTTTCATCTGCTATTTTGCTAGATTTTGTAGATTTTGTATTATTGTCGCTAGTTTGATTAGGCGTTAGGAACTCGCTAGAATCCACACTAAGATTTTGGCTAGGATTTTGTGTAGTATTTTTTGCATTTTCCAAAAAAGCGACGCTTTGCATCGTGGCGTGATAAGTCCAATTTATCAAATAATCTTTTTTAAATCGCTCCCCATCATCAAGGATAAGAAGCGAGCTAGAGAGGTGGTATCGTTTGGAGAAGTGTTTGTTGGCGTATTCTAGGACTTTTTTTAGTAGCCTAGAGCCTTGCGTAAGCTCGATTTGGACAAATTTATCACAACAAGTAATATACATTTCAAAATCCTTATCAAACCATTTTTTGTGTATTTTACGCTTTTGTGGCTACAAAAAAGCATTGCTACACCAAATAAAATCACAAGATAAAAACACAAACCCGCAAAATCCGCTATGTAGTCATAGTTTGCGGATTTTACCACAAGTTTTTTAAAGTTTTGCTACAAGCTAGATTCGGTTTTTTTGTGAGATTTTGTAGCCTAAAGGCAGATAAACCCAAAATCTACAACAAATCCGCAACTTTTTTGTATAGATTTTGCATAGATTTTTTAAGCTATTTTTGTGCCTTATTTGATAAACTCAAAGTCTTTTTTGCATATTTTGATAAAGCATTTTATTTTATATGCAAAAAACCGATTTCTAAATCCTACTTTACGCCTATAAAGCCTATTTTTAAACATTATTTTTAGCAAATTTAAGCAAAACGCGTGATAGATTTTGGCTAGCTTGTGAATAGATTTTGCATAAAATGCTATAATTTTCAAGCAAGTAGGAGTTGCAAAGGGGAAAATATGAGTAGCATACAAAAAGCCATATTAGCAGGTTTAGCACTTTTGATATTAGTAGGAATATCACTTTTAGTCTATGATGCCTCAAATGATAGCGGTAGGCGCGATAAAAAAATGAGTCAAAACCTCGAAAATCTACGACAAATCCGCAAACAAAAGCCCAAAGACCCAAACAAAGACTATTTCCAACGCAAAGAAGAGCTAATGTGGGGCGGTGGCAAAAGTGGCGGGAGGGAGAGAGAACCTCCCAAAACCCCATTTGATGATTTGATTGGCAACTAGATTTTAGAAAAATAGATTTTATAAATCTACGCAAAATATCTGCAAAAATTCTGCAAAATCCATTTGCCACAAATCGCTATAAAAATCATTAGGAGATAAGATGCTAGTATTGATTACAGGTGCTTCGGTAGGATTTGGGAGGGCGTGTGCGATAGAGTTTGCCAAGAGGGGAGATGCTATCATCGCACTTGCAAGGAGAGAATCAAATCTAGCCTCATTGCAACAAGAAATCGCCGCGCTTACAAACACAAACCTAGCTCAAATGTGTGAAATCATCGCTTGTGATGTCTGCGATACCCCACGAGTAGAATCCGCACTCCAAGAGATTCTATCCAAACGAAAAAATGATGCACATTTTTGCGATGGCATATCTGTGCTAGTAAATAACGCAGGGTTAGCACTAGGGCTTAGTCCCGCAGATGAGAGTGATATAAGCGATTGGGAGAGAATGATAGAGGTGAATATTTTATCTTTAGTTCGCTTGACAAGGGCGATTTTGCCCCAAATGGTGGCAAAAAAATCTGGGCATATCATAAACATAGGCTCAATCGCAGGAAGCTACCCATATCCCGGGAGCACCGTATATGGTGCTAGCAAGGCATTTGTAAAGCAATTTAGCCTAAATTTACGCGCAGATTTATCTAGCAAAAATATTCGCGTAACAGACATTGAGCCCGGACTCTCTGGGGGAAGTGAGTTTTCGCTCGTTCGTTTTAAGGGCGATGAAAAAAAGGCAAATAGCGTATATGAAGGCGCACAAGCCCTAACCCCACAAGACATAGCAGAAGCGGTATGCTGGGTGGCACACTTGCCCCCTCGCGTAAATATCAATCGGCTAGAGATGATGCCTACTTGCCAAGCCCCATCTGCCCTTTCGGTGCATAAATCCTAAAATCTAGTTTGGATTATCTAAGCAAAATCAAGTCATTGCGAGCGGATTTTGACAAAATCGGCGTGGCAATCTATTTTTGGATACTTCGATTTCTTTTTTTTGTCTAAATATGACAATATATAAAAGTAGGCTATGTTTAAGTCCGACAAGAACCCACCCCCTAACCCCCTCGTGCTAAGGGAGGGGGGGAACAAGAGAATCTCGACTATACAAAGAATGAGAAAATATTTGTCATACTAAATTGAATGCAATGATAACAAAGATTCCCCCTCCATTTCGTTGGTGGTTTTGGATACTCTTTTGTTCCCCAACCTTTGTGGAGGAAGTTTTGGGGTGGGTTCTTGCCATACTTTAGCAAGCAAAGTCGACGAAGTATCATAAGCCAATATTTTGTCATACTTAGGCTCTTAGGCTTTAAAAAAGCCTAAGTATCTCACAATATATTATTATCTTTAAGGGTTTTTAAGCCCGAAGTATCCAAAAGCCCATTTAAAAAACACAATCTTGCAACATAATGTAGCCTTACAAAATCTTTTGGATACTTCGCTACGCTAATATGGCAAGTAGTGTCGTCATTGCGAGATTTTGCGACTTTGTTAAAAATCGCAAAATCGTGGCAATCTATTTGTGGTAGTATAGATTGCTGTGCGTTGCAAATTGTGATGAGGGGTTTTGATAATTTAAAAATTTCGCGCCTGTATAATCTAATCTCTTTTTTATGACAAAGAGTTTAGATTATACAGGCGGGATTTGATAGCAAACTGGTTTTAGTCGCTTGTTAAATTCTCTTATGCTAAAATAAAAACCCTCAAAATAGTAATGCCAAAGGGGTTTTAGTCGCTTGTTAAATTCTCTTATGCTAAAATACTTTTAACGGGCAATTGGTGGCTGGTCCTGTTTTAGTCGCTTGTTAAATTCTCTTATGCTAAAATATTTTTGGAGCTGGTTTAGTTGCTCTTGTTGTTTTAGTCGCTTGTTAAATTCTCTTATGCTAAAATAAATAAAACCTACACAAAAGCAATTTTTAGGTTTTAGTCGCTTGTTAAATTCTCTTATGCTAAAATAAAGCAGTAGATTCTTTATTATCAATATAGGTTTTAGTCGCTTGTTAAATTCTCTTATGCTAAAATAAAGCAGTAGATTCTTTATTATCAATATAGGTTTTAGTCGCTTGTTAAATTCTCTTATGCTAAAATAGGCTATTAAATCCATAAGCCCACCTATTTGTTTTAGTCGCTTGTTAAATTCTCTTATGCTAAAATAAAATCACGCGTAAGGTGCAACTAATGGCAGTTTTAGTCGCTTGTTAAATTCTCTTATGCTAAAATGCTCATTAAAGATTATGTTATACATTCTAAGTTTTAGTCGCTTGTTAAATTCTCTTATGCTAAAATACGCAATTTAGATATAATTGCGAGCGGGGGGTTTTAGTCGCTTGTTAAATTCTCTTATGCTAAAATACGCAATTTAGATATAATTGCGAGCGGGGGGTTTTAGTCGCTTGTTAAATTCTCTTATGCTAAAATATGAAATCTTATTAAAAGCGAAACAAAGCGGTTTTAGTCGCTTGTTAAATTCTCTTATGCTAAAATTATCCCCGCACATCAAAAAAGAGATATTAAGTTTTAGTCGCTTGTTAAATTCTCTTATGCTAAAATATTCTTTTTAGCGAAATCATACATATCGCGGTTTTAGTCGCTTGTTAAATTCTCTTATGCTAAAATTGTTCCTTTGAAATTTGTTCAGCTTTTGCCGTTTTAGTCGCTTGTTAAATTCTCTTATGCTAAAATTCATAATCACATAGTGTTTTATATATCTCTGTTTTAGTCGCTTGTTAAATTCTCTTATGCTAAAATTACGCGAGCTTATAAACGATAACCAATGCGGTTTTAGTCGCTTGTTAAATTCTCTTATGCTAAAATAGAATTAGAAACACCAATACCACTACCTTGTTTTAGTCGCTTGTTAAATTCTCTTATGCTAAAATTGTCGCTCGCATCAAGTCCGCTCTCTAGCGGTTTTAGTCGCTTGTTAAATTCTCTTATGCTAAAATCTCTATCAGAAATTCCACCGACACCATGACGTTTTAGTCGCTTGTTAAATTCTCTTATGCTAAAATAAAGTTACTTCAACACCTGATGACTTTGCTGTTTTAGTCGCTTGTTAAATTCTCTTATGCTAAAATAAATGGGTATTTTGTGCGCGGCGTTTCAAAGTTTTAGTCGCTTGTTAAATTCTCTTATGCTAAAATTTAGTAACGCGTGGCTTTGCCACATAAGACGTTTTAGTCGCTTGTTAAATTCTCTTATGCTAAAATCATAAGAATAAAGATTTAAAAGAACAAAGAGTTTTAGTCGCTTGTTAAATTCTCTTATGCTAAAATGTTCAGCGGGTTCGTGTTGAGCAGAACCCGGTTTTAGTCGCTTGTTAAATTCTCTTATGCTAAAATTGACGAAAGGTATGTAGCACTCGAGATAGGGTTTTAGTCGCTTGTTAAATTCTCTTATGCTAAAATTTCAGCAGCTTCATGTTGAGCCGAGCCAGGTTTTAGTCGCTTGTTAAATTCTCTTATGCTAAAATAATCACTTGTTCTTGATTGTGGGGGAATCGGTTTTAGTCGCTTGTTAAATTCTCTTATGCTAAAATCATACAAAAATACAGAAAAACCTACTACACGTTTTAGTCGCTTGTTAAATTCTCTTATGCTAAAATTCGTAAGTCCAGTTATCGCTATCTTTTAGCGTTTTAGTCGCTTGTTAAATTCTCTTATGCTAAAATTCGCACACAAACAACTACAAACAACATTCCGTTTTAGTCGCTTGTTAAATTCTCTTATGCTAAAATGGTTTGTGGCATCTTAAGTTCACTTCTGTGGTTTTAGTCGCTTGTTAAATTCTCTTATGCTAAAATGTTCAGCGGGTTCGTGTTGAGCCGAACCTGGTTTTAGTCGCTTGTTAAATTCTCTTATGCTAAAATAATCACTTGTTCTTGATTGTGGGGGAATCGGTTTTAGTCGCTTGTTAAATTCTCTTATGCTAAAATAGGTGTGCTATGAGAAAAGATAGTGCAAGAGTTTTAGTCGCTTGTTAAATTCTCTTATGCTAAAATCTACTGGGTGAAATAGAAAGACCTGATGAAGTTTTAGTCGCTTGTTAAATTCTCTTATGCTAAAATTTTTAGTGAAAGAAAACTCTTAGTTGTGTTGTTTTAGTCGCTTGTTAAATTCTCTTATGCTAAAATCATTTCTTAGAGAATTTTATATATGGCTTTCGTTTTAGTCGCTTGTTAAATTCTCTTATGCTAAAATCAAGTCGGTAAATATATCTTGCAAGTGATTGTTTTAGTCGCTTGTTAAATTCTCTTATGCTAAAATTTATCTGTTTTAAATGTATCTAATATCTTAGTTTTAGTCGCTTGTTAAATTCTCTTATGCTAAAATCTTGCATACCGCCAGCATTTGCTAAATCAGGTTTTAGTCGCTTGTTAAATTCTCTTATGCTAAAATGCAGCGCAGGCAGATTGGTATAAAAAACGCGTTTTAGTCGCTTGTTAAATTCTCTTATGCTAAAATGTTCAGCGGGTTCGTGTTGAGCCGAACCTGGTTTTAGTCGCTTGTTAAATTCTCTTATGCTAAAATTTAAAAGTAAGTATTTTTGGCTAATTCTTGTGTTTTAGTCGCTTGTTAAATTCTCTTATGCTAAAATGGCGAAGGTGCTATGATTACGCCTCTTTTGGTTTTAGTCGCTTGTTAAATTCTCTTATGCTAAAATAGGCTACGAGAAAATATCGAATTTAAGGGCGTTGTAGAGGATTTGACATATCTAAATATCCATAAATGCGATATTTGTAGCATAAGAGAGATTAGCAAGCGACTAAAACAAGGGAGTTTCTAGGTTCTCCCGCAGGGTTACAATCCCTAACAAAAACCTAGATTTTCTTTTTTTTACTTCTTTTTTGATTCGTTTTTCTTGTGATTTTACTTCTTTTGTCTCTTGTTTTATCATATTTGATTTTCTAAAAATTACTAAATAAAAGCGGGATTGTCGTATTTGAGTTTGGCTCTCTTAAACTTAAGCTCAAACAAAGGATCTTTAAGTTATGATTCACACGATGAAAAACAAGTATATCATTCGTTCCCGAATTTCTGAAAAGAAATTTAGAGAAATTTTGAAGTATTTTTGCTTCGATATTGAAGCCTCAAAAATTGCAAAAATTACTCAAATATCAGAGCAAACTTTATGCAAAATCTTTAAGCAAATCCGCATTTTAATTGCCAAAGAATGCGAAAAAATCTCTACATTAAATGGTGAAATAGAGATTGATGAGAGTTATTTCTTTGCTTCGTTTCACTCGCAACTGCAAGCAGAGGGAGCTAGGCGAGTTCGTGGCAAAATATGGCGAGGAGCGGGTAAGAAAACTTTTGTTTTCGGTATGCTAAAAAAAATAATTGTGTCTATACACAAATTGTCAAACATTGCTTGGCAGATGATCTTTTGCCTATAATAAGGGATTTAAGCGACATTAGCAAGACAGAATTTTATAGCGATTGTTGGGTAGCGTATGATGGATTGGTGGATTTCGGTGCAAAAGCACATTATCGCATTAAACATTCTAAAAATGAGTTTGCAAAAGGCAAAAACCACATAAATGGCATTGAGAATGTTTTTGCTTCGTTTCACTCGCAACTATAAATAGAAGGGGTTATGCAAAACATAGATTAAGCAAATTTAAAGGAATCAAAAAAGAGAATTTTTTGCTTCTTTTAAAAGAAACAGAATTTAGGTATAATACTCAAATTAGACAGCAAGATTTGTATAAAATCTTGCTAAAAATGATAAGAAATCAACCGCTTAAGTTAAATTGAGCCTTAGTTTTTCTATGACGCTTTCGTATTTACGCAAATGCTCTGTCTTACTTTCCAAAAGCTCAGGAACTATTTTTATCATTTTTGTAACAAAATTTGTATATGAAATTATGTTTATCATCATTTTTGTAATATCTCTCAATAATCCGGGGGAATTGTATGTATAGCATTCTTTTACCGCGCTAGGATACATAAAGCAAAAAGCCTGCGCCAAATAGCCACCAAGAGAATGTCCTACAACAATCAATTTTTTATCGCCTATTTGCCGTTTGATTGTTTCTTCATAAAATCGCGCTAATTCATAGCATTGTATCGGCACTTCGCCCATAGACATTTTTGTATCTGCTGCTATATCTTTTATGTAGCCTTCTGTCCCACAAATAGCTAAAATCTTTTGATTTTGATTAAAAGTATCTTTAAATAATGTGGCTGAAAATCCATTAACGGTGTCTGGCTGGTAAGCTAAAATTTTGAAGCGATTTTGAAAATCTATGGTTTTGTGTTTTGAATCGCTATAACTGCAATCCGCACATTTTGCATAATCCAAAAACTTTCTCACTAAATGCGGACTTAATTGGTGTGCGTAGTTTGCCATTGTCATATTCCTTTTTGTTAAGAATTTTGTTTGTGTTGCATTGAAGTGCGAAGCGCATTTTAAAAAATTGGCTCAAGACAACTTAAGACAAAATAAAGGAGTCTTAAGTTATGATGTCAGCGATGAAAAACAAGTATATCATTCGTTCAAGAATTTCAGAGGCAAAAACAAGAGAGATTCTTAAACTTTTTTGTCTTGATATTGAGGCTGCTAAAATTGCAAAATTAAGCAAAATTTCTCGTCAAAGTGTCAATAAAATCATCAATCAAATCCGCATTTTAATCGCCAAAGAATGTGAGAAAACTTCTAAAATGCAAGGTGAAATTGAAGTTGATGAAAGCAACCTTTTAATATAGATTTTGGTTGCTAAAAGAGTAAGAGGCAAAAGAGGCAGAGGAGCAGGTAAAAAAACACCCGTATTTGGTATGCTAAAACGAAATAATTGTGTTTATACTCAAATTGTAAAACATTGCTCTGCAGATGAGCTTTTGCCTATAATACGAGATTTAAGCAATATAAATGAGACAGAATTTTATAGTGATTATTGGGGGGCTTATGATGGATTAGTGGATTTCGGCGCAAAAGCACATTATCGTGTCAAACACTCAAAAAATGAGTTTGCGTTAGGTAGAAATCACATAAATGGAATCGAAAATTTTTGGGGATATGCTAAACATAGATTAAGCAAATTTAAAGGAATCAAAAAAGAGAATTTCTTGCTTCACTTAAAAGAAACAGAATTTAGGTATAATACTCAAATTAAACAGCAAGATTTGTATAAAATCTTACTAAAATTGATAAAAAATAATCCGCTTAAGTTGTCTTGAGCCAAAAAATTTTAAAAAAAGCAATCCTACAAAAAAAAAAAAAAAACGAATTGTAAATGTAGTTTTGTAGTGAAAAATCTAGCAAGAGTGTTTTTAAGATTTTGAAATGGATTTGATGGATTTAATGTTGGATTTTGTCTAAAGGCTATACGCGCACACCACAGCGATAGCAAAACCGCCATCGTGGCTTATGCTTAATGCAAATATTTTATCGCCAAAAATTTTTTTTGCGCGTTTGGATAGGGCGATTTGGGGGGCTTTTGTGCTTGAGTATGAGAGAATCATATCTTTGAATGTTAGATTTTTGCTTATGCCTACTCCAAGTGCTTTGCTACACGCTTCTTTGCTAGCAAAAAACCCCGCCACACTCGCAAATGCAAAGCCTTTTTTTTCTAGCAATCCTATCTCACTTTTGCGCAAAAATCGCTTCAAAAATGCGTCTTTATGCTTTGCTAAGATTTTTTCTATGCGCACGATTTGGACTATATCCACGCCTATGCTAATCCCGCTAAACTTGCCAAAATCTGTGGCTATACTATTTTTTGTTTTTTTATCTGCGTGCTTTAAGATAGCGATTTTGCTATGTTTTTTGTGCTTTTTTTTGTTTTGCATTGCTAGGCTACATACATTTTGCAAATATTACAAAATCTAAATGTTGATTTTCAAAAAGCACAAAAATACGCAAAATCTAAACCAAACTTATCCAACTTGAATAATATAGTTGGTAAAAAGCACCGCGCTTACTTCGCCATCCATTAGGTATTCATTAAACCTATCTTTTAGCTCATTTAATGCGCGATTTTTGCCTTTTGTGGTGTTTAGCTCTTCAGGGCTTTTTGTGCTTAGGACTTCTATGATTGTGGCTTTGATGATGTCTAGTTTGCGCTCCACTTCGGCTTGGAGCTTAGCATCGCTTAGAACGAGAGATACGCTTACTTGCAAAAACGCTGTGCGTCCTTGCCCAGCGAGATTGATAAGAAATGGTTGCCCAACGATTGGAAAAATGGGTCCGGGGTTTAGAAATACCGCGCTTTCACTGCTAAGATTTGCATTTCTTTTGATGGATTTTTCTTGCTTAGCGGGCTGTTTTTTTGCTCCCTCTTCGACTTCCTCTTCCTCGTGTCCGCCACTCATTAGCATTATCACTACGATGCCTATGATGATGAGAAGTAGCACCGCACCTAAGATGATAAAAAGCATCATCTTATTTCCGCCTTTTGCCTCTCCTTGTTGGCTGTTTTCTTCTTCTGTCATTGTTTCTCCTTTGCTTTTTAGATTTTATGTAAGCGTTTTTAAATGTGGGGCAAAAAAAGTAATCGTGCTTTTGCCAAATGCCCTTTGCTTTATCTTAAAAAACTCCCCTAAGCACTCCTCAAACGAATACAAACTACTATGCTCTAGTATGATAAGCTGCAATGCGGAGGAGTGAATGTGAGCGATAATATTAGCGCATTTTTCATAAATATCGGCATAATTTTGCCTTATAAAAAATGGCGGGTCAATGTATAAAATATTAGATTTTGCCAAATGCTCTAAAGTCGATAAAAATGGCGGTAGATTTTGCAGGCTATTGCCCTCTATGATTTGATATAGATTTTGATTGCTTGTTTGTGGTGTTTTTTCGCTATTTTTTGTGGCTAGATTTTGGATAGATTTTGACGAGCTAGAATATGTTTGCAAGCTAGAATCTTTATGCCTCTCTAAAAGTGCTAGATTTTTTCGCAACACCTCTAATGCCTCTTTGTCTTGCTCAAAAAAAATTGCTTTTTTTGCACCCCGACTTAACGCTTCTATGCCCATACTCCCGCTACCACTAAATGCCTCGATAAACTGCGTCCCGATAATAGAATTTCCCAAAATATTAAAACAAGATTCTTTTAATATCGATTTGCTAGGGCGTGCGCTAGATGGGGCATATAGCTTTAATCCTTTGTATTTGCCACCCACTACACGAAGTGTTTTGTTTTCTTTTGATTCTCTTTTAGATTTTTGATGAGAGGTGTTTTTGTTTATTCGTGTGCTATTTTTGGGATAGGATTTCATAGAGTTTTTGGCGGAAGTCATTTAGGGTTTCTTGGATAAGTGTGTCTATTTTGGCAAATGTTTTTGCATCTTTTGGGCTAAGTTTTGTGATTGGTTCGGCTTTGCAATATCGCTCATAAAAAATCCGCAAGTTTGCTTTTAGCGTCTCTGGGGTAAATGGCTTTTTGATATGCGCTCCGCTAAAATTGCCTACCAAACACACGGGCTTCATATCGCAAGCCTGATAGTCCGAAAGCACAAAATCGCATTTTTCTAGCGAGCTTTGATAGTCTTTTAGATATGGCTCTAGGCTTTTTTGGAGAAGCTCAGATTCACATATTATGGCGATTTTCATTCGTGTTTCCTTGCTTTTTTTAGGATTTTGCTTATGCAAATGGCATTATACGCTTTTATCTTAAATGCTATTTTAAGAGGAATCAATATTAGTCTAGCCTTTAACACCGTTTCAAATGCCCTACATATCGATATTTTGAGGACTTATTCACATACCATACATATATATGAACTAATAATTAAACAGGTCGCGAGGGTGCGTTTTCAAAAATTTTGCAATTTTTATTCACAAATTGTTTTTTTTTTTTTTTGCAATACTTTGGTTTATTAAATTTCTTGCAAAGGATTTACTATGAAGTTAGCTCGCTTATTTATTTTGTGTCTTGTTGTTTTTAGCTTTAATGCTTGTGAGGATTTGGCTGAAAAGATTGAGAATAATGAAGTTTGTCAGTGCAATACTGTTGGTGTTGTTGTTACACCAGAAGATGAATGTCAATACTGCCCCTGTTTGCAAAAGTGTAAAAAATAATTTTTCTCATTGCATTGTTAAGTCTGTTTTTGTCCTTACACATTTTTTTTAAGGCTAGGGCTATTCTAGCCTTAAAAAATCTTACACATACCCCTTAAAATCCATTTTATAGCTTTGTAACCCTTATCTTTTATCGTAAAAACCCTTTTTTTTGTTAATTTTACTTGCATTTACTTTTTTGAAGTAGCGCGATATTTTTGCGCGGGCTTTTGTCCGCGCTGTTAAAAATATCGCAAGGCTTTGCCATTTTTGCGCATTGCGCTAAAAACCTCATTAAAATCTTTTCTTTTTCTGCGTGTGAGACTGCGCAGATTTTTTCTTTTCTTTTCAATAAATACTAAATTGACACAATCCCGTTATTTACGCACTTTTAGCATTTTCTCTACGCAATATTTTCTTTACTTAAAATCGCGCAATCTTTTAAGCGTAACCCCCTACAACGCCCAAAAGGCTAGCTGTTAAGCTGTTGTATCCCCTCCCTCTACTTATCGCTTAAAATACCTTTGCAAAATCAAAAAAGCAATCTAGCAATAAAAGCCTGCGTAAGCCACAAACAAATGTGGGCTTTTTGGATTTAATATGCCTTTTTTGATGAAAAAGCTGTTTTTCTTACCTTTAGATTATCAAAGATAAGTAGTTGCCAAATGCTCGCCACCATAAATAATCCAAACATGTGCAAAGTTTTATTCAATATAATTAAAGCATTTTTAAGTAGATTTTGGCTAAAATCCCCCCGCTCCTTTTTAGACCTATGCAAGGTGGATTCTAGGCAACGCTTCAGGGTGGAAACACAGCAGAGCACTTAGATTTTGCCTGTGCCGTAGGTATCTAAAGAGGAGTTTTTACCGCCTATACTCACAAAATCTACTTTAAGCAAAAAAAAGCAAAAAACATAAAATCCACTATAAAAACACAAAATCCATTCACAAAATCTGCGCTTTCATATTTTTTCTATCAAAACCATCGCCAAAATGACACAAAACTACATATTTTCAAATATAAAATTTAGCGTTTGTATTTGCCATATTTGCTATTATTTTGATTTTAGGCAAAACTAGCAAAATCAACAAGATTTTATTCGCAAATTTTGCCCATATTTGCAAATCATTTTTTCTACAAATTCGCATAAAACAACTTATACACCGATATTTAATCGATATATTCCATACTTTCATCTAGTATCACAAACGCACAATAAATGCACATAAACTTCACAAATTATTAACAAATTTTTCGCAAAATTCCCAATTTTTTGATAAATTGTTATTGATTTATATTATAATTTTGGCATCGTTTTTGAGAATGCTACTCTACTTGGTTTTTAGGATTTGACACGCTAGATTTCTTAAAAATACCGCATAAGCGATTTTATGAGATTTGTAGATTTTGATTCCTAGATTCCGTGTGTTGTGGGTGTTTTTGGGGCGAGATTTTGTGCCTTTAGATTCTAAGTCTTAGTGAAAGGAGAGAATATGCGAGACGAAAGGATTATCGAAAGCTATACGGGCGTTACCACAGAGCGCAAAAAAAGCAGAATGCCCGCAAGGCTAGACTGGTGGCAAAGTGCCACAGGGCTGTTTTTGGGGCTGTTTATGATTGCTCATTTGTTTTTTGTATCTAGCATACTTATTAGCAAAGAAGCGATGTTTTTTATCACCAAAATGTTTGAGGGGAGTTTCATTTTTGGTGAAGCAGGCAAACCCGAAATCGTGGCATTTATAGCGGCTATTGTGATTGTGGCGTTTGTAGCACACGCATTTTTAGCGATGAGAAAATTTCCTATCAATTACCGCCAATTCATCAAGCTAAAAACACACAAAAACCTTATGAATCACGGCGACACTACATTGTGGGCGATACAGGCTTGCACAGGATTTGCGATGTTTTTCCTTGCTATGCCACATCTATTTGTCAATCTCACTCAACCTGAAAACATAGGACCACTTACTTCTTCATTCCGCTTTGTGCAACAAAACTTCTGGCTACTTTATATTTTCCTACTTTTTGCAGTCGAGCTACACGGCTCTATCGGGCTATATCGACTATGTATCAAATGGGGTTGGTTTGAAGGGCTAGGACTAAAGACATTACGAAGTATCAAATGGGCAATGTCTGTGTTTTTTATCGTGCTTGGGCTATGCTCCTATGCAGCTTATGTCAAAATTGGGTTAGATTTAGACGCGCATAAAAGCATACACGATTATAGAGTCATAGACGAACAAACACAAGGAAGAGGAGAGTAAGATGAAAGTAGTATATTCAGACGCGTTAATCATCGGCGGAGGCTTAGCAGGGCTTCGCGCAGCAGTAGCTGCTAGACAAAAAGGGCTTAGCACGATTGTCCTATCTCTCGTGCCTGTGCGCCGTAGCCACTCCGCTGCTGCGCAAGGCGGTATGCAAGCAAGTCTAGGTAACTCAAAAATGAGCGATGGCGATAATGAAGACTTGCACTTTGCAGATACGGTCAAAGGTAGCGATTGGGGTTGTGATCAAGATGTCGCTAGAATGTTTGTAACCACCGCACCAAAGGCGATTAGAGAACTTGCCTCTTGGGGTGTTGCTTGGACTAGAATCCAAAAAGGCGATAGGACAGCGGTTATCAATGCCCAAAAAACAACCATTACTGAAGAGGATTTTAGGCACGGATATATCCACTCACGCGATTTTGGTGGGACAAAAAAATGGCGCACTTGCTACACTTCGGATGCCACAGGGCATTCTATGCTGTATGCCGTAGCAAATGAAGCCTACAAACACGGCGCAGACATACAAGACAGAAAAGAAGCAATCGCTCTTATCCATCAAGATGGCGTATGCTATGGGGCTGTGGTGCGGGATTTGGAAAATGGCGAGCTAATCGCGTATGTATCAAAAGGCACGCTAATCGCCACAGGTGGATATGGCAGAATCTACAAAAACACTACCAACGCCGTAATCTGCGAAGGCATAGGGCTTGCTATCGCGCTTGAAACAGGTGTGGCAAAGTTAGGAAATATGGAGGCGGTGCAATTCCACCCCACCCCACTTTTCCCAAGCGGAATCTTATTGACAGAAGGTTGTCGCGGCGATGGTGGGATTTTGCGTGATGTCGATGGTTATCGCTTTATGCCTGATTATGAGCCTGAGAAAAAAGAACTTGCAAGCCGAGATGTTGTTTCACGCAGAATGATTCAGCGAATCCGCGAGGGCAAGGGCGTAAAATCTCCTTATGGCGACCATTTGTGGCTTGATATTACGATTTTGGGTAGAGAGCATATCGAGCGAAATCTGCGCGATGTCCAAGAAATCTGTGAAGTATTTGCAGGGCTTGACCCCGCAGAAAAATGGGCACCTGTCAAACCTATGCAGCACTACTCAATGGGTGGTATCCGCACCAACTACAAAGGCGAAACTTACCTAAAAGGGCTTTTTGCTGCAGGCGAAGCGGCGTGCTGGGATATGCACGGGTTTAACCGACTCGGTGGAAACTCTGTAAGTGAAGCGGTGGTAGCAGGTATGATTATCGGGGATTATTTCGCGCAACACTGCGTAGAATCTCAAGCAAATATCCACACTTCTGTGCTTGAAAAATTTGTCCAAAAAGAGCAAGCATACCTAGAATCTCTTGTCAATAATAGTGGCAATGAAAATGTCTATACGATTAAAAACGCTATGAAAGAGATAATGGAAGAAGATGTGGGGATTTTCCGCGATGGCAAAGGACTAGCAGATGCGGTAACGCGACTAGAGGAGCTATATAAACGAGCTAAAAATATCGGTATCTCCAATAAAAAGCTACACAACAACCCCGAGCTAGAGGACGCATATCGCACACCAAAAATGCTAAAACTAGCACTTTGTGTAGCAAAAGGTGCGCTTGATAGGACAGAATCTAGAGGGGCGCATACACGCGAAGACTTCCCAAAACGCGATGATGAAAAATGGCTAAAACGAACACTCACAAGCTGGGAAGACCCCACACAAACAATGCCTACGGTAACCTATGAGGAGCTTGACATTATGAAAATGGAGATTGCGCCCGGATTCCGTGGATATGGTGCAAAAGGTATGATTATCGAAAATCCTCTATCAGCCAAACGCCAAGAGCAAATCGATAAAATCACTGCCGAAATCCAAGCTAAAGGTGGCGATAGATACGAGCTACAAGAAGCGTTAATGGATTTTAACTTGCAGCCAAAATACAAGGCTAGAAACCAACGACTAGGAGATAAGTAATGAGCACACAACAAAAAGGACGAACCCTAACCATTCGCGCACTAAAATTTGACCCCAAAAGCGCGGTGTCTAAGCCACATTTTGCCGAGTATAAAATCGAAGAAACCGACTCTATGACGATTTTTATCGTGCTAAATATGATACGCGAGAAGCAAGACCCTGATTTGAGTTTTGACTTCGTGTGTCGTGCGGGGATTTGCGGAAGCTGCTCTATGATGATAAATGGACGCCCAAGACTTGCTTGTCGCACACTGACAAAAGATTTCCCTGATGGCGTGATTACGCTTATGCCATTGCCTGCGTTTAGACTTATCAAAGATTTGAGTGTCAATACAGGCGAATGGTTTGCTGGTATGACAAAGCGCGTGGAGAGCTGGGTGCATACCAATGAGGAAGTTGATATTTCCAAGCTAGAAAAACCTATCGAGCCAAAAGAAGCTGATGAAGTGTTTGAGCTTGATAGATGTATCGAGTGTGGGTGCTGTATCGCTAGCTGTGCGACAAAGATAATGCGCGATGATTTTATCGGTGGCGCGGGTATGAATAGAATCGTGCGCTTTATGATAGATTCTCACGACAAACGCACCGATGAGGAATGGTATGAAATCGTAGGCGATGATGATGGAGTATTTGGCTGTATGAGCCTTATCGCTTGCCACGATACCTGCCCCAAAAACTTGCCATTGCAAAGCAAAATCGCGTATTTGCGTAGAAAAATGGTAAGCGTAGAGCAAGGCTCAAAAAAGGCAAATGCCTAAGAATTAAACGCGAATTAAAACCGTTTAGCAAACGCGCTTAAATGCCTAGAATCTAGCGTGTGGATTTTATTTGATTTTACACGCTAGATTTTGGTTTTTTTTAGCGTTTTTGTATGTTTTAGCCTTTTTTAAAAAAAACTTATAAAATCCTTACAAAATCCACATTTTGGACAAAATCTAAAATACCTAAAATCTATCAAATACCCTTTTTGCAAAATCTACTTAACCAACCCAAAACTTACAAAATCCACCAAAAAACCATTTCCACCCCCACCCAAAATATCTGCCAAAATCCACAAAATAAATGCCTAAAATTGTGGTTATATTTACTTTGTAGATATATATTTTGCAAATCTTTACTATTTAAGGAAAATCTATGCCATCTCTTTTTTCTAGTAGCAAAAATCTTGCGTGTTGTATGTTTGTGATTGCGTTAGCGACCGTGTTTAGTGGGTGTGCTAGCTACTTTATCACGCCCAAAAATGAAGCGACTTTCATCAAAGGCGTGCAGGTTTTGCACTCTGCCAAACCCCACTCCAAAGTCCAAGCAGAATTTGCCCAAAAAGATTTGCAAGATGGCGTAGTAGTCGTGTATATCAGCGCGGAATTGCTTAGTGGCAAGGCACTCATTTTTAGCACAGATGACATAAGCGCAAATTTCGAGGGCAAGGCACTTAGAGTCTATCATTACGATAGGCTAAAAAATAGCGAGCTAAATTTCATCGACATTTTGCAGCAATACAATATCCCAACCCCCACGCCAAGTGTCCAGCAAAACAATTTCTACAATATCTCGCCTCTGTATTACTACGGCTATCAAGGATTTTTATTTTACCCGCCGATGATGAGTCCATTTTTTAGCCAAAGTCCTAGCTCGATTGCCTATATGCAAGAAAAGCGCGGGGCATTGAAAGTATTTTTGATGAATTACCTAAGAGAATCAACCCTAAAGCCAAACACTAAAGCACAAGGTGGCTTTGTGGCTATCGCCAAAAAAGGCATAAACAAAAACGGAATCTTAGAGCTAAAAATCACGCTAAATGATGAGACACATATCTTTCACTTCAAAATCAAAAAGCGCAGAAATATCTAGCGTTTTTTAGTCTTTTTTGCAAAACGAGCAAAACAAAATCCACTCAAAAATCTATCGATTTCTAGCGCAAATCGTTTTTTTTTTTTTTGTTATAATGCGTCGTGTTTTGTGCTTTTGACATAAAAATACACGATACAAAATTAACTGAAAATAAGGGGTTGAAATGACAGAGCAAATACAATGGAAAGAAAGCAAAGTAACAATTAGAGGCAATCAATATTTTCATTACCCACAAGATGAAAACGAATTTAAAAATGAAGTCGTAAAAAGTGGTGGGTGGATAGCACATATTCACAAAAATGGTGCTTTTGTGGATAAAGTAGAAGCAGATTCTAGCGTGATATGGCAGTCTCCTATTTTTACGCATATTAAAACAACCACAATAAATAGTAAAGATATTGAACAAATTTATGAAAATTGCAAAATCTACGCCGTTCCAAAAGGTTACGAGGATATGTTGCCACAAATAACACAAAATAATCTTAAACCAAAAGGAAAAAATGTGATAACTAATCCGCCACTTAATCAAATCCTCTATGGACCGCCGGGGACGGGCAAGACTTATAGCACGATTGATAGGGCTTTGGAGATTTTGCATTATTATGATAAGTCAATGCAGATTCCCGAATCTAGAGAGGATAAAAAGGCGATTTTTGAAAAATATAAAGAATGTGGGCAAATCGCGTTTGTAACCTTTCATCAAAGTTTTTCTTATGAGGAATTTGTCGAGGGCATAAAGCCAAAACTTATAGATTCTAGCGAAGTCGCACAATCAAGCCAAATGGAATATCAAATCAAAAGCGGAATTTTTAAGCAACTTTGCAAAAACGCGCTAGAAAATTTGGAAAATTCGCTAAAAGATACAAATACGCTAAATGCGGAAAATCAAATATCTAATTTATTTGAAGCCTTTATCGAACATATCCAAAATGAACAAGAACAGGGCAAAGAATATGTTTTAAAACAAAATGATGAGAGTGATAAAAATTGGCTTGTAGAGATTGCACCGTATAAAAATACAAACTATAAAACTATAAGAATTTTTACGCGTAATGGATATTTAGCAAAATGGCCTAAATTTTTGACACCAGATAATATTAAAGCGTATTACAAAGATTTTAAGGCAGACAATAATTTTAAGATTCCATCAAGCGGGAATCGCAAAGGCTACATTGAAGATTATAGATTTTACAGCGCGTTTTTTACAAAAATGCAAGAGTTTGAAGCAACTTGGCAAGATAGTAGTGAAATAGATTTAAGCAAAGCAGTGCTAAAGCCCTACATTCTCATCATCGATGAAATCAATCGTGGGAATATCGCTAAGATTTTGGGCGAACTTATCACGCTTATCGAGCCTAGTAAGCGAATCGGCGCGAGTGAGGAACTGCGCGTAACCTTGCCATATAGCAACGAAACCTTTGGAGTGCCGAGCAATCTCTACATAATCGGCACGATGAATACGGCTGATAGAAGTATTGCCCTGCTTGATACCGCGCTTCGCAGGCGATTTGAGTTTGTAGAGATGATGCCAAATCCTAGCCTTTTACGCACGGATTGCGAGGGTGTGGATTTGCAATCCTTGCTACAATCTATAAATGCGCGAATCGAATTTTTGCTTGATAGAGAGCATACCATTGGGCATAGCTTTTTTATCGGCGTGGATTCTATGGAGGATTTACGCGAAGTCTTTGGGCTAAAGATTATCCCGCTGTTGCAAGAGTATTTTTATGATGATTATAAGAAAATCCAAGCCGTGCTAAATGATAATCAAATGATTCAATCAAAGCCAAAACCCGATTTTTTGGGTAAATTTAACGATGAAATAGATAGTGAAAAAGTCGTGTATGAAATCACAGATTCTAACTCGTGGGATACATTGACTTTCACTAAAATCTACCAATCAAACGATTCACGCGAATCTAGCGACAATGAGTAAAAATAACACCCTTTGTATCGCCGAGTGGCAGAGCTTTGGCGTGGAGGATATAGCTCAGGTGCTTTGTCATACTGAGCGTAGCGAAGTATCCAAAAACGATAATAAAGACTTGCACGCTGTTTTAGATTCTTCGGTCGCTTCGCTCCCTCAGAATGACAAAGAAAAACTACACGACAAAGCCCAAAAGTTTTTCAATGAACTTAAAAATTTCGCTGATGACAAAGGCAACCACATATTTTTAAATTCTTATGGCAAAAATCGCCTTAAAGCGCGAAACTATGTCGGGCTTATCCAAACCAAAAGTGGATTTTGCATTGAAATTTTGCCAAAGACTTTTCGCACAGCAAATGAAAATGAGGGCTTTAAAATTCAAAATTGCGCCTGCTCGTCATTGCAAGACAAAGCAAACTTATTTTCTTGTCATACTGAGCGTAGCGAAGTATCTCAAAACCTTAATAAAAATAGAGATATTTCGGTTTCTACGAAACCTCAATATGACAATGTAAATTTTTTACCTACAGCTCAAAATGATAAAAAAATGGATTGCCACGCCGACAAATCGGCTCGCAATGACAACGCCCACCCCCTGCGCCACCCGCACACAAGGGAGGGGGAATCTTTGCCAAATAAGCGCACAAAATGCCAAGTGTGTGAAGCAAAGCAGATTTTACTCAATATGCTTAAAACTTTGAAAAAAAGTCCATTTAAGCAAAGCCATATTTCAAACCTCAAAACGCGCAAACTGCCCTTGCTTGAAATCTTTGCCAATATGTTTTTAGATGAGTTAGAGTGCCTTATCAAAAGGGGCATAAAGAGCGATTATGTCGTGCGCGAGGAAAATCGCGCGTTTCTCAAAGGCAAATTGCTTTTTAGCGAGAATCTAAAGCAAAATTTCGCGCACAAAGAGCGGTTTTTCACCGCAAGTGATGAATTTATCGCCGATATTGCGCCAAATCGCCTTATTGTCAGCACACTTTTGCTTCTAAGCAAGTGTAATTTCAGTGCCAAAACAAGTGGGCGCATTTTACAAAGTCGCTTTGTGTTTGAGGGCATCGCGCATAGTCAAAATTATGACAAAGACTTCGCAAAATGCGAGAATCTACGGCATTTTAAGAGTTATGAGATTTTGCTTTTGTGGTGCAAAATTTTCCTCAAACGCCATAATTTTATGCCCTATCAAGGCGGGGATAAGGCATTCGCGCTACTTTTTGATATGAATGCGCTGTTTGAGAGTTTTGTAGCATTTCATCTCAAAAGGGCGTGTGGCGAGGGGCACAGCATAAAAGCACAGGAAAAAAGCAAATATTTGCTAGAGATAAATGGTGAGCGAAAATTTCAAATCAACCCCGATATAGTGTGCTATAAAAACGGCGCAAAATCCGCGCGTTTTATCGCTGATACCAAGTGGAAGATTTTAGATTCTAGTCGAAATGATTATGGAATCTCACAGGGCGATTTATATCAGCTCTTTGCGTATTTGGCGAAATATCAGTGCGAAAAAGGCTATCTTATCTACCCAAAAATCACGGATACAAGCACACGAGAATCTAACTCCACGCAAGAGGCACAAATCCCACGAGAATTTATCTACAAAGCACGCATTTGCTTTTTTGATGAAAATCGATTTGATGAAAAACAACTTAATGAGAATCAAAAAGAAAATCCAAAAACCCACAAAAAGCAAAATCTTACTTTGCAAATCTACTTTTTTGATTGCCAAAATCCACAAGATTCTGCTCGTTATATATTGCAAGCAAAATCATAAAAAAACGCTACAAATCTAGCCTTTTGACAAAACTTAGATTCTCACAATGATTACGATAGATTACCACGCATTAGATTCTGCAAAAACACAGAATCTAATTGCTCGCAATGATGATAAAGATTCCCCCTCCCTTGCGGAGTGGGCTAGGGGGTGGGTATCTTGTCGGGCTTAGGTTTCGTAAGTAGCCGAAGTATCTCGTCATTGCGAGCGGATTTGTCAAAAACCCGCGTGGCAATCCATTTATTAGTTTTTGTAAAAAAGCGTGTTTTTGGCATTTTATAGCGATAGATTGCCACGACTCTAGCTTTTTGACAAAACTTAGATTCTCGCAATGACAAAAACAAAATCCTTGCTACAATGACGGCGTGGTTTTGGATTGCCACGCATTAGATTCTGCAAAGACACAGAATCTAATTGCCCGCAATGATAAAAAAGCGCAATGATAAAATGTTTGTCATATTGAGGAAGTAAAACGACCGAAATATCTCTTTTGTGTTTGTAGATTTTGGATACTTAGGATTTTAGAAAATCTTTTATATCTCCAACAAGTCTTTTTTGCGCTATTTTTGGTATCGTCTATATTTTTTCTATGCTAAGTATCACCCAAAAAATCCTAACCCTACAAACCCTCCAAATCAACAACTGTCATACTAAAAAATCCCAAAAACCGCATTTTTCGATAGTATTCAAACCACATTCACACCATAGTTAAAAGTTTTGCCTCAAAAAAAAAAAAAAAAAACGCTTCCTCCTAAATTGCGTAAATCCTAAATTGTATAAATTAGATAAATTTAGTATGCGCTACATTCACACCTGCATACGAAAAAATCCACACATAAGAATTAAAAAAATTCTCTTAAACTTCATATTTAGCAAAGAAATTTTTAAGTGATTTTTTGCAAAATCTGTTACTTTTGGTAAAAATTGTTTTTTTTTTTTTTTTGGTTTTGACTTAAATTGCGCAGTTTTTTATGTATGCTAAAAGCAAGAAACCACAAAAGACAAGGATAATCAAATGCAAAAATACATAAAAAGACTACCTCGCCTTGATAGTATAGATGGAAAAATTGGCTGGTTTGAAATCTGCAAGGATAAAGAGCAAAAAATAGGCACAACACTAACCCACGATGAGCAAGTGGATTTTGCCATAATAGGAGCTGGAATAGCTGGAGTTAGCACTGCTTATGCACTCTCTAGCAAATACCCCAACGCCACAATAGCCCTTATAGAAGCTCTAAAAATCGGGCAAGGCACAAGCTCTAGAAATGCTGGTTTTATGATTGATTTACCGCACAATCTTGATGGGAGCAAGCCAAATATCGCGCACGATAAAAAAATCTATGAGCTAAATTGCTTTGCAATCAAATTTGTAAAAAACCTTGTAGAAAGCTACGGTATCGATTGTCAATGGCAAAAAGCTGGCAAATATATGTGCGCGTATGAACGCAAAAATATCGCAGGGCTAGATGCGTTTCAAAAGCACTTAGCCCCTTGTGGATTTGAGTTTTTGCGACTTAGCGACAAAGAGTTACAAGCAAGGCTTGGCACGGATTATTACAAGCAAGCAGTTTTTACACCTGATAATATTTTGTTAAATCCAAGTGCGCTAATGCGTGGATTAGCAAAACACTTGCCAAAAAATATCGCAGTGTATGAGGAAAGCCCTGTGATAGAAGTGGTAGAAAATCACAGCCACAAGATTCTAAAAACTCCAAATGGAAAAGTAAAATGCAAGACACTTATTTTGACTCTAGATTCTCATTTAGAAGAGTTTGGCTATGTCAAAAACAAGCACGCACCTATATTTACTTATGCCTCTTTAAGCGAACCTTTAAGCGATAATGAAATAAAGCAATATTTTAACAATGTGAAACCCTATGGACTAACAAGCGCACACCCTGCAGGCACGACATTGCGATTTACGCCTGATAAGAGAATCTTTGTGCGCAATTTACTAGATTTTTTCCCGCAATTATCCTGCACAAAAGCGGATTTAGCGAGGGCGTATCAAAGCACTAGGGATTCTTTTGAAGCTAGATTCCCACATCTAGCGCATAAATCATTTCAATACACTTGGGGCGGAATGCTCTGTATGACACTAAATCGTCAAAGTATCTTTGGAGAAGTGGCAAAAAATGTCTATGTCATAGGCGGAAGTAATGGTGTGGGAATGGCAAAGGGCGTGTATCTTTCGCATTATTTAGTGGATTTAATCGCGGGGGAAAAAGGAGAGAATTTGGATTTTATCTTAGCAAACAATAAGGCAAGCTATATGCCACCTGAGCCGTTGCGTAGCATTGGCGCAAAACTGCGTCTTTGGTATGAGCAAAAAAACGCCGCAGGCGATATTTGATAAGACTCATAAGGAAAAAACGATGCAAAAAACACAAACAATATCATTTGAAGAAATACCTTTTGGCAAGACGCATTTGCGCATAGGACTTGGAGGTATTGGAGGACAATTTTGCGATGGATTTATACTAGGCATTATTGGTATTACTATGTTGCTAGCGCAAAAATCTTTAGGGCTTACTTCTTGGTGGCTAGGGGCGATAGGAGCAGCTTCGCTTTTAGGATTATTTTTTGGCTCTTTGATTATGGGGGTGGTAGCAGATAAAATCGGGCGGAAACCTATTTTTGTATGGACTATGCCATTATTTTGTCTCATCTCTGTGGCACAATTTTTTGTAGATTCTGCATTACAGCTTTTTATTTTGCGACTTGTTTTGGGTTTTGTGCTGGGGGCAGATTATGTGGTGGGGATTTCTCTAGTGAGTGAGCTAACACCCAAAAAACACAGAGGCTCACTTCTCTCCGCGATGATGATAGGCTGGGTAGGAGGCTATGCCCTAGCATACTTCGTAGGATATATGATGCAAGACTTTGGCGAAAATGCTTGGCGATATATTTTACTTAGCTCTGCGTTGCCTAGCTTTATAGTCGCGCTATTAAGGATAAACTGCCCATCTAGCCCATTTTATCTAATAAAGCAAGGACAACACAAAAAAGCACAACTAATGGTGCAAAAATATTTTGGGGAAAATATCGCACTGCCAAGTCATATCGATGAACCACACTCAAGCGGGTATTTTGCTCTTTTTAATCTCAAATGGATAAAAACCACATTAGTAGGCATAGTTTTTTACTCGGCACAAGTGATTCCATATTTTGCGATAAGCACTTTTATACCCGTGATTTTAGAATTGCTAAAAGTAGAAAATCCCTATCTTGGCGGGATAGTGTATAACCTTTTTTTGTTTATAGGCTCTGTGTTAGGATTTTATGTTATCAACAAAATCTCACGCAGATTCTTTGTGGTGGGGAGTTTTTATCTTTTAGCTATGATTATGGCGGTTTTGGCTGGCTTTAGCGATTTATTGCCATCATTTTTGGTTGTTTTGTTGATTTGCTTATTTTCCTGCGTGCTTGCTGGGGCTGGAGTGCTTGAGTTTGCCTACACGCCTGAGCTTTTTCCTGTGGCTTTGAGGGCTTCTGGTGTGGGGCTAGTGATTGCTTGCTCTAGGATAAGTGGGGCGGTTGGGACATTTTTTTTACCCATCATGACAGAGAGATTCTCTATCTCAATAGCATTGTGGATAGTGTTTGCCACAGTGGCTTTTGCGGGGGTATTTTGTCAAATTTTCGCCCCCAAAAACACATAAATAGTAAGGAGTAATAATGATACAAAGATATGAGCAAAATCATCGCCTAAGTCAGCTTGTAGTGTATGGCAAATTTTTTGAAAGCTCTGGGCAAGTGAGTGAAAATCATCATCTAAGCACCGCAGAGCAAACAAAGGAAATTTTAGACAAAATAGATTCTATGTTAAGCGCAATCAATGCGAGCATATCACATATCACAAGAGTGCAAATTTGGCTAAATGATATGAATGATTTTGATGAGATGAATGAAGTGTATGAAAAGTGGCTAGAAAATAGCCCAAAGCCTGCTAGAGCCTGTGTAGGCTCTAAACTAGCAAAAGGCTATAAAATCGAAATCCAAATATTTGGGTATCTATCGCATTAAGCATTTTAAGGCTTATTTACGCCTTTTTCTCGCTTACGATTTCTACGATATTGTCCCCCACCATTAGCGCGATTTTTTCCATAAATTCCGCAGGGCTTGTAAATCCTACGCACGAGCAGTTTATCTCGCCTAGCACATATTTATCCTTGCCTGCAGAATCTGTATCGAGGATAAAATCCGCCGTCCAAATGAGTGGCAAGTCATAGTTGCCAAGCTTTTGGCGAATCTCAGGCAACTGCGCTAAAAACCAATCAATCAAACTCTGCCAATCTTTTGGCTCATCATAGCGGTATTTCGCTCCGCTAAAGAGTGTCGCAGAGAACGCATCTCCGCCTTCAGCTGGCTTTTTATGCACGACATACACAGGCGTTTTATACAGCATTAGGATTCTAATCTCGCCCTCTTTAATGCGTGGCAAAAATGTCATATCCACAAGCATTCCATTATCGCCCTTTAGATACGCTTCACAAAAATCCATAAACTCGCCTAGTTGGCGGTTTTCGCTATGGTTGTCTTTGGCTTCCGTGCAGATGATTTTGGTATCAAGAGGTAGCGAATCCACCTTGCCATATTCGCTAGAAGATTCTAGACGCACGCGCCAGATTCCCTCGCCTGTGGAGCCACGATTTTGCTTTAGCACGCGCTCGCCCTTTGCTAAAGTTTTGGGGAAATTTTTCTTAAAGTCGTGCTCGCCACCTGCTTCCCATTTCACGCCGATTCTCGCTGCTTCGTTTGGCTCATAATACGCTAGCGTATCTGTTGGCACAAGCTCGGTATTGCGGAGCTTGGTAAGCGCGTCTTTTGCGCCATAGCCTATCATCGCATCAGGGTGAGGCATACCCACTAGCCCCGCATCACAGAGTTTGCGAAGCACATCAAAGTAGAGTTTTTCCTCTTTTAAGTTGCCCGGATTCACACGCGAGACATAGCCATCAAACTTGCCTTTTGCTTCCTCATAGATTTTATTGCGCGCAGATTCATCGCGCAAAATCTCATCGGTAAAAAAGATTACCTCTGCATTCCAACCCTTTGCTTTAAGCGCATTTACCATAGGCATCGTGTCTTTACGATACCCATCAGGTCCTTTGTCGCTTCCGCCCTTTGCTTCAAAAAATACAATGCTCTTTTTCATTTTATCTCCTTTAAGTAGATTTTGCGTTTGGTGTCGCCACACTTGCGTTTTTAAGTCGCTAGCACTTTTGCTTGAGCTAGTGGATTTGCGTGGAGCAATGATTTTTCCACAAATTCAAGCGTTTAGGATTTTAGCGAAAAAATAGAAATATTCTCTCAAATAACGACTTTTTGGGATTTTGCAAAATCAGCAAAAACATATCTGGTAGGCAATATCAAAACATATTTGGTGCAAAAAAATAAGGAAATATTAGCAAGCAACATAAATTTTATAAAAATGTTTATTTGCAAATGCGTATTAAAACTTTGTTTTTTTTTTTTTGTAGCATAGCCTTTGTTAAAAATTTGGCGAAAATTTTATACATTACTAAGATTTTCCTAAGTTTTGTAAGCACAAAGCAAAATCTACAAAATAAGGATTGCAAAATGTCAATAAAATTTGATACACACGCTAGAGGACAACTGCAAAAAGCATTAGGAATATTTTTTGACCGTAGCAATAAAAATCAACAAACAACAAAGGGTTTATGTCCCTCACAGATTGATTCTACTATCAACAATTTTTTAGGCGAATATGGTTACTTTGCAAAATGCTCCTTTGGCAGTGGGTGTATGACAAATGACCCATACATAGTGTTTATACGAAGCGATACGCCAAATATCAAAGCTAGTCGTGGCGTATATTGCAGAGTGTGCTTTCATAAATGCAACACAGAATCTAAAAAAATAGAAGTAAGCATAAACACTTCTTATAAGGAATCATTTATTTTTGTAGCAAAGCAACAAGTGCAAACATACAATGAAAAAAACTATCAAGACGCATATTTCCCTTACCCAAATTACGATATAGAAGCGATTATTGCTAAATTAGAGCAGGATTTGGAGTGGTTTTCTAAGCTAGATATTGCAAATATAAAATCTATAAACTAAAATCCACACAAGGGAGTAAAAATGTCAAAAAGAAATCATATATTTTTTTGGATTTTGCCTATTATCATCTTTTCGGGCTGTGCTACAAACCCGTTTGCGAAGTTTTATACTTCTCACATAGACAAAGAGCAAGTAACCCAAATGAAGCAAGAAAAATCCTACCCCACACTAAAAGAACTAGGCTTTGTAAGCAGAGTAAAAAATATTGGCTTACTACAAATTGCAAACGACAAGTTTATAAAAGCTGGCTGTTATCTCATTGGAGAGTCGCATTTTAGTGGTGAGCTAAACGATATATACAATGCAGAGATAAAAGCAAAGCGCGTAAAATCAAATCTTTTTGTCGTCTATGCAGAGTATTCACACACTACTCATTGGCAAGAGACTAGAATGGAAGTCGTGGGAATGTCTAGCACACATAGCGCATCAAAAACAAAAATATTTGGTTCTTATGTGTTTGGTAGCACGAATACTACTACCACGCATATTGCCCCTGTTACGCGTGAGTATAGCGCAGATATTTACAATCAAGGTGCGACATATTATCTATGTCCAAATGAAGAAGAAATGGAAGCAAATGAGCAAAAAGAGCAAGCATTACTAGCAAAAGCGTGTAGTAGTAAAAATTATGAAGCGTGTTTAATGTTAGGGAATTATTATCATTTATATTATGATGACCCAGATTCTACTAATACGATTAAATATTGGAATCTAGCTTGCGATAAAGGCAACATAGCAGTCAAATCAACTGCCTGCTACAATTTAGGTGTTTTGTATTCTAATGGAGAATCAATCAATGCAAACTTGCGACTATCAGCGCAATATCATAAAACCGCTTGCGCTCTTAATTACGCGCTATCGTGTGTAAATTTGGGGGTGTTTTATGAACGCGGTGTAAGCGTGCGACAAAGCCTATTAGAAGCGAAAGAGCATTATGGCAAGGGCTGTGATTTGGGAGAGGAAATTGGCTGTGAGAAGTTTAGAGAGCTAAATGAAAAACGCATAGAATTGCAGTAGTTCTGCGTTTGTATATTATCTAGCTTAAAATCTATGAATAAAATCTAACAAAAATAAGGAGATAAAGTGAAAACATTAGTAGTTGCGTTTATGTTGTGCGTATCGTTTTTGGCGAGTGCAAATCCTTCGCAAACAAATAAAAGTCAAATAGATGAGAATTTGAAAATGCTAGATTTTGTTTTGGAGCAAAAAGGATTTTGGAGTTGTATTGAAGGGATGATGAAATTTCTTAGAGTGCAAAATGCGATAAATACTCCAACTTCGAGTGGCACTTATGACGACTTTAGAAAACAAAAATATATGAAAGAAAAGCAAAAATATATGGACGATATAAAAATCGAAAAAGAGCTTTTATCGCTAGGGAAAAGCAAACAAGAAGTCGATAATGACATAAAAAAGATTTTGCAAAAAATAAAAATATTAGACCAAGAATTTGAGCAAGAAGAGCAAAATGAAAAAGATGATAAGGATTTTGCAAGGCTTGTTTATGCGCTAGATAATTTCATATCTCAAATACCGCAAGGAAAAACCGTATTTGACTTAAATTATCAACAAAAAGTGAAAGCTTTTGGCATTTTATCAAACATAGCAAAACATAAGCGATTAGAAAAAAATATTGAACTAGGCTGTATGCTAAATAATGTGCAATAAAACTGCTTGCAGATTCTAAAATATCTCAAGCAATTTAAGCTAAGTTTTTACTTATCGATTTTTTTTATCACTTTTTGTCATTTTTGTAGCACTCATCGCGCTTATTCTGCGTTTTGTGGATTTAGATTTTGCCCATTTTTGTGATAAAAAACCAAAAATATCTTAGATTTTTTCATTTATTGTGTTTTCATTTACTATTCATTCAGGGGGGGGGGGCTAGTATAATGCCTTGTTTATCTTGCGTTTTTTATGCAAAATTTCACCAAATAAACGCAAGATTTTGCCAAAGGCTTATATTTGTATCGGGGAATCTATGAAGCAAACTAATCACGCACACCAAAGCACGCTCCACACAAAATCTATTTTTGTCCTGCCTTATCTTGCACTTTCTATTTGTGTATTTTGTCTAAATGCCTGCGATGATGTGCAAAGCGGGCTTTCCTCCCATCTCTCACAAAGCACAAATCCTACTCCCAAAGATATAAAAACAGAATTTGAAAAGCAAATAGCTAGCAAGCTAGAAATAATGCTCCCCCTGCTAGAAAATGGCACGCCTATCCCGCCCTCTGTGGCGAAATGTATCGCAAAAGATAGGGCTTCAAAATTTAGCGATGTCGAAATCGCTTTTATTATGGAATCCTCTTTTGGCGAGCAAGAGATAAGCACCCGACTAGACAAAGACTCTCTAAACAAACTATATTCTAAGCTAAATTCGCTAGAAAATCTTATCTCTTTCCCACCGCATTGCTATGAAAATCTAGTCAAATAAACCCCAAAACAAAGGAGCTACAATGACACAAAACACGAAAACGATAGAAACGGAAGTTGCAAATTGGCAGAGGCAAGATTTTGACACAATGGCAGATGAATTGGAGATTTTCTCTAAAAAAGAGCAACTACGCATAGAGATAAATAGTGGGCTAGAAGAGGCGATGAAAGACCTTGAATCGCTAAAATCTAAACTCCCTAAAAATCAAACTGCGACTTTGTTAAATCTATGCAAAGATAATGTTTTGCAAACGATTGAAGGGCAGTTTGGCTTGGCAAGTCTTGTGATTACTTCAAAAGATGGTGGCAATGTAACCACAGCGCATAATTTTGAAAAAGGTGTGGTAGCTACAAAGGCAGATGAAGCAAAATATCAAGCATACAAGGCAAGCAAAGAGGACAAATGGAGCGAAGTGCGCAAAAATGCAGGATATGATGAGCCACTACCACAAATGCGAAAAAAGGCATTTCAAACGCAAGATAAAATCATTGACGCATATTCGGGCAAGGAACTACCAAAAGACGGCAGGGCGCATTTAGACCATATCGTCTCTGCAAAAGAAATAGAGTCAAATGCCAAAGCGCATTTATCTTTGAGTGTGGAGGAAAGGGCAAAAATCGCCACAAATGACAAAAATCTAGCGTGGAGCGAAGCAAGTTCAAATCAATCCAAAGGCGACAATAAAATGAGCGAATGGATAGATAAACACGATAAAAAGACAGGGCAAACCAAAGGCGAAAAATACGGCATAGACAAAGAAAAAGCCTTGCAAAAGGACAAAGAAGCTAGAAAATATGTCTATAATGAGATTGATACCGCTACGCTTAAAAAATATTCTAGTGAGTTACTAGCCACAGGTGGCAAAGACGCAGCAAAAATGGCAGCTTATTCGGCTATCGGCGTGATTTTGCGTGAGCTTGTGGCTGGACTTTTTGATGAGATAAAAGCGACTTTTAAAAACAAGGGCGAGAGTTTGAAAGAAATTTTTAATCGATTCAAAGAGCGATTAAAAAAGATTTTGGCAAATATCAAAGCAAAATGGAAAGAGATTGTGGGTGGCTCGATTGAAGCTGGGATAATGGCGTTTTGCTCTAATATCGTAGTATTTGTGATAAATCTATTTTTTACCACATTGAAGCGTGTAGTTTCTGTGATTCGCGCTGGGTTTGTATCCATAGTTCAAGCAGTAAAGATTTTGGCAAATCCGCCCAAAGATATGTCAAAAGATGAAGTGGGATTTGCCGCGCTAAAGATTCTAACCACAGGACTTATAGGGGCTTTATCGCTAGGGCTAGCAGAGGGCATAGAAAAACTTTTGCTATCTGTCCCTGTCTTAGCACCGATAATGGCATTTCCCGTGCCTGTGATAAACGAATCTATCGGCACGATTTTATCTACGACTTTATCAGCGATTATCGGCGGACTGCTATCCACAATCGCTATTTATTATATGGATAAATGGGCAAGTGGCGACAAAGAAGCTAAACTGCAAATCCAAATTATGACAAAATCTGGCGAAGTGGTGCAATACAAACTTATACAATCGTGGTTTGTGTTAAAAGATGCACAAGAAGCTGTATATAGTGGCGCAAAAGATACGATGAGTGCGATAGATGATTTGGGCGCAACGCTTAAATCTTTAAAAAGAAATAAAAATTAATGGGGATAAAAATGGCTAACGAATTAGTAACGCAAGAATTAAATGTTGAGGTTTTACCAAAAGATGAGGGCGAATTAAAGGTTATTGCGCAAGAAAAAGCGAATTTTATAATGCAAAATATCAGTCAATTATGCGAAAATCTAAAAGAGGCAAAGGCATTAACTGCTGAAGCGCAATATGTAAAAGGCGATAAAAGACGCTTTATACCATTTGCTGGTGGCAAAAGCAGAGTAGAGAAACAAGCTGATTTAAATACTCGTGCTATAAGATTGCAAGGCGATGCGATTGCGCAATTAGCGGATTTGGTTCAAGATAGTATTAGATTTGCGGCAGCTTCGGCAATGCTAAATCAGCTAATGATAAAGGAATTAGCAAAGAAAACAAAAGAGGGATTTATCAATGTCTATGGCGAAGTTCAGCAAGTAGATGAGGATATGAAAAAACATATACGGCAAATTGAATATGGAATAAAAAGCAATAAACAAAGCACAAATCGTGCGCTATGGATTGTGCTAGGCGTTGGGATTGTGGCGATTATTGTATCTGCCGTTGCTATATTTGTTGTTTTAAAGCAATAACGAAAAGTTGGGACATTAGCGATTCTAGCGTGGATTGCCATTATGCTATCTTTAGCAAGTTTGGGTTTAAATATTTTTAATTTTATAAAATAGCTTGCCATAAAATCATCTGCGTAATAATCAATTTGCACGCAAGTTTTTGGGCTAAATCATTCGCTTAAAACAATTTGCGAAATTAGCCTAAATTTGCCTAAAAAGCGAGTAAAAACAGGTTTAAATCCGCCACAAAACAGATTTAAACCCACCCCCGCACAAATCAAGTCATTTTTATGGCTTGATTTATCACGCATTTTTAGGGATTTTAGATTTTGTTAGATTTTGTGCATATTTGGGCTATTGTTATCATACCTAATGCTATACTTTTGAAATTTATCCATTTGATTATGTTGCATTTTAAAAACAGAGGAAATAACGATGACAACGGCTAATTATAATAATTACAGCGAGCGTAGATTGCTAGATAACCTTGCGAGCACAAGGAATAAAATTACGCTTATCCAAAACGAAAAAAAAGCATTGGAAAAAAAACTGAATGCTTGGCTAGAAAAAGAAAGCAAAATAAAAAAGGCTCTTAAAGAAAAATATGTGCCAAATAAAGAAACTATCAAAGCGATGAAAAAATGCGAAACAATCAGCAAAAACGATGATATAGTCAAGGTAGAAAAAATCGCAGATTATCTAAAAGAGCTTGCACAAAAATGATTAAAGAGATTGTTTCCAAAAATTCATTTAAGCAGGATTTTAAAAAAGCTACAAAGCAAGGTTTTATCAAAGAAGCAGAAATCGCCGAGATTGACAAGATTATTCAGCGTTTGGCAAACAATCAGCCACTAGAGCCAAAACACCGCAATCATTTTTTAAAGCACGATTACGCAGGGTTTAGCGAGTGTCATATCAAACCAAATTTATTGCTAATCTACAAAATAGAAGCTGATATACTCTATCTAACAAGAATAGGCAGGCACCAAGACATATTTAAAAAATATTGATTGATTTTGTATAACCTTCAAAAATGGTTTTTAAAATCCTGCGTTTTTCGC
This sequence comes from Helicobacter sp. T3_23-1059, assembly GCF_053654515.1. NCBI lineage: Bacteria > Pseudomonadati > Campylobacterota > Epsilonproteobacteria > Campylobacterales > Helicobacteraceae > Helicobacter > Helicobacter sp. T3_23-1059. Next base: position 49,742 of record NZ_JBSIUV010000003.1, read on the forward strand.
GCTTTTTGTGGATTTGAGATTATTTTAGATTTTGTTAGATTTTTATGATTTTAAAATCCAAATTGCTAGAATCCGTGTCGCTAGATTTTATAATTGCTAGATTTTGGCTTGTTAGATTTTAGTGTCGCTAGATTTTGCAAAATAGCTAAATTGCCTAGAATCGCCACAAACCCTAGATTCCCCACTATCGACAAATTTTACGCAAAAGCTAGCGCGGTGAATAGGCGAGATTCCGTGTTTTAAGATAGCGTTGATATGTGCTTTTGTGCCATAGCCTGCGTTTGTGGCGAAGTCATATTGAGGATAGATTTTGGCTAAATTTGCGCTTTGGGTGTCTTTGGCACATTTAGCATAGATTGACGCACACGAGATTAGCGGGATTTTTTCATCGCCTTTGATTACGCATTCTAGTGTGGCGTTTATGTCGTTTGTTTGGGCTAGATTTATGCATCTTAGAGCGTTTGCCACGCTCGCGCCAAATGTGCTATTGCCATCGAAATAAAATCTAAAATCTTGTGGATTTTGGTTTTTTTGCGGATTTTGTGAATTTTGTTGATTTTGTGGATTTTGCGGATTTTGCAACTGCGTTTTTTGCGCTTTTTTCGCACACAAATCATTTTTAAAATCCTGCGTTATCACACATTTTATTATCTCTTCTAATGCCTCTTTTAAGCACACACTTAAGCCCTTAGAATCAATCTCGCTAGCGGTTTTTTCTACGACAAAATGGCATAAATGCGACATTGTTTCTAGCCTAGATTCTAGCGCGTATCGCTTTTTTTTGCTTAGTTTTTTGCTATCTTTTATGCCCATTTTTATTAGATTTTCATTTAAGCCATTTTTTAGCACTGCTTCTTTGCACGCCACGCCCGCGACAAAAAGCGAGCCAGCCAAGCATCCTCTGCCTGCCTCATCGATTCCACATATTATCACTTATGCCCCTTTGGATTTTAGATAGTTTATTATCGCTTTTTTTAGGGCGGATTGCTCATTTGGGATTTGCTCTTTTATCACGCCTAAAAGCAAAAAATCTAAGATTTTGCCAATGTGTCTGCCCTGTATTTTTTGATTTTGTGGAGCATTTTGAGTTTGCAGGATAGATTTTACCTCATCGCCTTTGATTGCTAGTTGCGCTAAACAAAAGCACTCTTTTATATGTTTAGAATCTACTTTTTGAAAATCCATAATTTGTTGAAAATCCATAATTTGCCTTAACATAGATTTTGCATTTTTTACTTGCGTTTTTTGATTTTTTTTACAACTTTTTTCACAAATAATTTCTAAAAAATCTAGCAAAGATTTTGCCTTTTTTAGCGCGATTTCGCCGTTTTTATCACAATCTTTTAGTAGCATTTTTAGGGCGATTTTTTGTGCTTGTCTATTTTTGTTTGCATTTTTGCAAACGCACTCAAACGCACTAAGCACAAAATCTAGCAAAAAGCAAACGCTTTCAATGATTTCATTGCTATATCGCAGATTTTTTAGAGCAAATTTTGCTTTTTTGCTAGCATTGCTCCCCTCGCCAAAAATCCCATAGCTTAGCACGCTTAAGCGCAAAATCAAATCTTTTGGCGTTTGCTTAAGCAAAGAAATATTGCCTAAAATCTCGCTATTTTTTAAATCCACATTAAAGACTATGCCCACCACCTCGCTAAACTCGCTAAGCACCTCGCAAGCAAAATCCCCCAAAATTAGCTTGCTAAATTCTGCGTTTATGCGTTCTTTTGAGAGAGAATCTAGCATTTTTATATGCGTTTTTATCGCGCTTTTTGTCTTGCGTCCAATCCTAAATCCAAGCGTAGAGCTAAAGCGCAAAGCCCGCAAAATTCGCAAATAATCCTCGCTAAATCGAATATTTGGATTTCCTACGCAAGATATGGTTTTAGATTTTATATCATTTAGCCCGCTAAATGTATCAATTAGCGTGCATTTGCTAGGACTAAAGGCAATGGCATTGATAGTAAAATCTCTGCGAGCTAAATCCTGCATAATATTATCCCCAAATTCCACGCTTTTTGGGTGTCGCCCATCGACATACTCACTATCGTTGCGAAATGTCGTAACCTCGATAAAATCGCTAGATTGCCCATCTTGTCTTGCTAGATTTTGCGTTAAATTTTGTGCTAGATTTTGTTTAGTTTTTTTACAATGTTTTATGGGCGATTTTGAAATGGAGATTGTGCCATAGCTTTTGCCTATTTCTAGGCATTTATGTCCTGCGTTAGTAAAGATTTTTAAAATCTCATTAGGCGTTGCATTTGTGGCGATGTCATAATCTTTTGGCTTTTTTTCTAGCAATATATCTCGCACGCAACCCCCCACCACAAACGCCATAAAGCCATTTGATTCTAGCGTATTTATCGCGCTTAGCACTTCTTTGTCTATGGATTTTACAAATGCGTCTAACAAACTTGATATGTCGTGCAAATCCATAAAAACTCCTGCGCTAAAATCCAAATAAAAATCTAAAAAAGCCTTTGCAACGCTAGTTTAACGCCTAGCAACGCTACACTAAAATCTTAAAATCAAATACGAAATTATAGAGTGATTATCTTTAAGGAATTATCAAATTATAAAGGAATATCAAAGTAAAATCGTTGTATAATACGCGCTTTTAAAGCAACAAAAGCCTAACTAGGCTAATAACCTCACAAAAAGGACACCAATGAGACGAAATGCAAAAAGAAGCGAGGAAATCACAGCAGCTGCGCTAGAGCGGGTAAATAACGACCGCTACATTCTATCAAATATGATTTTTAAGCGCGTAAAACAGCTAAATAATGGTGCTGAAATCCTAGTAGAAGCAAACCCTAGAAAAGAAAAGCTAACTGATATTGCGCTGCGCGAGATAGCCGAGGGCAAGCTAGTCTTAGAGCGCATAGACAACCCAAGCGAAAATCTTTTTTAAGATTTTTGTGCAAGTTTATACAAGTTTCATATAAACTTGCAAACCTCCTAGAATCTTTGATATAAAAATCGTTAATGAAAAATATTTAGTTAGATTCTAAGAGGTTTAGGATTTTGCCTTCGTTTGATATATTTTCATTGTTTAGGAATCCATTTTGGAAATCTTCACACAAATCCAACAACTAAAAACATTTGCTGATGCAAAGGCATTTTTATCCACCCTTTGTAAGATTACGCCAAATATCAAACGCGCTATACTTTGTGCGCAAAGTAGCCACGAGGGGCAGTTTCGCAAAAGTGGCGAGCCTTATATCGTGCATCCTATGTGTGTGGCGTGTTTGGTGGCTTTTTATGGTGGCGATGAAGCAATGGTATGTGCGGCATTGCTCCACGATGTGGTAGAGGATACGCAAATCAATTTAGATAATGTCAAAAATGATTTTGGAGAGGCAGTCGCCCTGCTTGTAGATGGGCTTACCAAAATCGATGAAATCCGCGAAGAAGAGCTAGGCACAAAAAATGCCAACCAAAAACTTGCCATAAGCGCGCTAACTTTTCGCAAAATGCTAATCGCAGCGGTAAATGACCCGCGCGTGCTTGTAATCAAAATCAGCGATAGATTGCATAATATGCTTACCCTAGAGGCACTAAGCGAGGAAAAACGACTGCGAATTTCAAAAGAAACGCTAGTAGTATATGCCCCAATCGCTCATAGACTAGGAATCTCAAGCATAAAAAATGAGCTAGAGGACAAAAGCTTTTTTTATATTTTTCCGCAAGAATATGGCAAAATCCAAGATTTTTTGAAAGATAATAATCAACCCTTAACTTTGCAGTTAAATGATTTTTCACAAACCATTCAAGCGTTGTTATTACAAAATGGCTTTACAGAATCAAACTTTAAGCTAGAATACCGCATAAAACGGCCGTATTCAATGTATCTAAAAATGCAAAGAAAAGGCATAGGCATTGATGAGATTTTGGACTTGCTTGCGTTGCGAGTGATTGTGGGGAGTGTGCTAGATTGCTACAAGGTGTTAGGGATTATTCATAATGAGTTTAAGCCCATAATATCGCGCTTCAAAGACTATATAGCCCTACCAAAAGAAAACGCTTATCAGACCATTCACACCACGGTGTTTGATAAATCACGCGTATTTGAAGTGCAAATCCGCACTTTTGATATGCACAAAAATGCAGAATTTGGCGTGGCGGCGCATTGGAAATATAAAAGTGATGGCTCTATCGCACCAAGCCTAGAGTGGCTACAAAACTTGCAATATCAAAATAACGATATTGAGGAGTTTTATGAGCTAGCAAAAAATGATTTATACCGAGAAGATATAGTCGTATTTTCGCCCGATGGCGATACTTTTAGCCTGCCTTTGGGGGCAGTGGCACTAGACTATGCCTACCTTATCCACACAAAGCTAGGCGACCACGCAAAAGTAGCCTATATCAACAATCAAGAATCCTCCCTGCTTCAGCGACTAAAAAGTGGCGATATAGTGAGAATCCTAAGCGATGAAAAAGAAAATCCAAAATACACTTGGATAGATGCTGTCAAAACCTCTCGTGCTAAAAATCAGCTAAAAATCCAAGCCCAAAATCGCATAAAAGAAGTCGAAAAAAAAGCCGCTATCAATATTTTGGCTACGATTTTTAGCAAAGACCCTGATATTTTTGGGCGATATTTGAGCATAAAAGGGCTTGATAGGGATTTGGTAAAATGTGTAAGCGATGAAAAACACCTAATCGAAGCGTGCGAGAAAATCAAAGATAGCTTTTCGCTCGGCTCAAATCTCTTTGTCAAAATCCGTTTTAATATGCTAGCCCCAAAACAAATAAAACTAGAGAATTTTATCTTTTGTAGCAACCACACCATAAATGGAGTGGGGTTTGACTACTGCTGTCGTCCAAAATATGGCGACTCCATAATGGGCGTGCTAACAAACCAAAAAGTCATAATCCACCACAAGCTATGCGACAAGCTAAATGACACCATAAAAGAAGGGCAACCAATGGTGCTAACCAAATGGGCGCAAATCGATAAGCAAGTCCATAAAGTCATCGTCTCACTAGAGGATAAGCAAGGAATGCTAGCTTTGTTTATCAATACCCTTGCAAAGCAGGGGTGCAATGTGCTAAGTATCAATTATAGTGGGTATAATTCACAAACGGCGTCATATTGCGAAGTGATTTTTGACACAGAAGATAAAAATTACAAAAAAATTAAGGATACACTTAACACAAAATTTAGTATTATTGAATTTAGCAATTTTAAAGACGCCTATAAAGGCTAGATATGCAACACACAAGGACAAAAATGCCAAAAGATTCTAAAATAGATTCTGCTAGCAAGACGCCATTATCTGCGTCATTATCTAAAGAGACTTTGGAGGCTATGGCGGATATAAAGCGCGGGGTTAGTGAGTTTATCGGAGAGGAATATATCGCCTCACTTGTAGAAAAATATTTCCAAAGCAAAAAAGCAAAATGCAAAGATTCTAAAGAGGCGAGGTTTATCGTAAAAGCGGGATTTGATCCTACTGCGCCTGATTTGCATTTGGGACATACGGTGCTTTTAAATAAACTTGCTACTTTTCAAAAATACGGCGGAAGTGTGAAGTTTTTGATCGGGGATTTTACCGCGACTATCGGCGATCCAAGCGGCAAGACACAGACACGAAAACAACTAACCAAAGAGGAAGTTTTGCAAAATGCTAAGACTTATGAGAATCAAGTATTTAAGATTTTAGACCCAAAATATACGGAGGTTTGCTTTAATTCTAAATGGATAAATGAGCTTGGCATAGGTGGGCTAGTCAATCTCACAGCACATTTTTCAGTCGCTAGAATGCTAGAGCGCGATGATTTTACCAAACGATACCAAAATAACCTACCCATTAGCATTATTGAGTTTATTTATCCATTGCTTCAGGGGTATGATTCTGTGGCTTTGCAAGCAGATATTGAGCTAGGGGGGAATGACCAAAAGTTTAATTTACTTGTGGGAAGGGCTTTGCAGAGGGCTTATGGAGTGCCAAAAGAACAATCCATTCTAACAATGCCACTGCTTGAAGGGCTAGATGGTGTGCAAAAAATGAGTAAATCTCTAGGGAATTATATTGGAGTTACGCAAAATCCTAACACAATGTATGCTAAAATTATGAGCATTTCTGATGAGCTGTCTTGGAGGTATTATGAACTGCTTAGTGCTAGACATATCCGCGAAATAGAGGACATAAAGCATAGTGTAGAAAATGGCAAACTCCACCCAAAAGTAGCAAAAGAAATGCTAGCATTAGAGATTACAGAGCGATTTCATAGCCTAGAGCTAGCACAAAGGGCAAAAGAAGAGTTTGATTTAGTATTTGCAAATAAAGAGATTCCACAAGATATTGCAAAATCCACATTTTTGATAAAAGATTGTGAAAATGCGGATTTAAGCGGGGTGTGGATATGTGAGATTCTCGCAAAAAGCGGACTTTGCCCATCTAGCTCACAAGCAAGGCGAGAGATAAAAGCAGGAGCATTAAAAATCAACAAAGAAAAAATCACCGATGAGAATCTAAAACTAGGCAAAGGCTCTCATATTATCCAAGTAGGCAAACGAAGATTTTTAAACGCCATTATCAAATAACCACAACAAAGGACTTAAGTGAAAACCAAGCTAAAGCCATTACAAATCGGCAAACACTGCATAGCACTACCCATATTTCAGGGTGGAATGGGTGTTGGCATTAGCTGGGATAATCTAGCGGGAAATGTCTCAAAAGAGGGTGCGCTAGGGATTATTTCTGCGGTTGGCACGGGGTATTATCACAAAATGCAGTTTGTGGAAAAACTCGTGCTAAACAAACCATTTGAAACGCTAAATTTCTACTCAAAAATCGCTCTAAATGAAATCTTTAAAAACGCTCGCAAAATCTGTGGCGAGAAGCCTTTGGGGGCAAATATATTGCACGCAATCAATGATTATGGCAGGGTGGTGCGCGATGCGTGCGAAGCGGGGGCAAATATCATCGTTACGGGTGCGGGGCTTCCTACTAATATGCCAGAATTTACCAAAAACTTCCCTGATGTCGCGCTTGTGCCTATCGTATCATCTATCAAAGCGATAAAAATTATATGCAAGAGGTGGGAAGAGCGATACAAAAAAATCCCCGATGCTTTTATCGTAGAGGGACCGCTAAGTGGCGGACATCAAGGGTTTAAATACGAAGACTGCTTTAAGCCAGAATGTCAGCTAGAAGCGATTTTGCCCCCCATAGTAGAAGAAGCAAAAAAATGGGGAAATATCCCTATCATTGCTGCAGGCGGGATTTGGGATAGAAGTGATATTGATAAATTTTTGACACTTGGAGCAAGTGGCGTGCAAATGGCGACACGATTTTTAGGCACTTTTGAATGCGATGCTAAAGTGTATCAACGCATAATGCCAAAGGTAAAAAAAGATGACATAGAGCTTGTAAAATCCCCTGTGGGCTATCCCGCAAGGGCGATAAAAATCGGTGTCTTAGAGCGACTAAAAGAGGGCAATGCGCCCAAAATCAAATGTATAAGCAACTGCGTAGCCCCTTGCCAAAGGGGCACAGAGGCAAAAAAGGTGGGGTATTGTATCGCGGATTCTCTTGGCAAGGCACATTTAGGAGATATTGATGAGGGGTTGTATTTCACAGGTGCAAATGGCTACAAAATCGACAAAATCATCTCAGTCAAAGAACTAATAGAAGAACTCACAAAAGGCTAGGCTATGAGGCAGATTTTGCTAGCCCTAGCCGCATTATTTGCTTGCACGCTTGCTTTAGTGGCGCAAAATCCACACATAACAAATGCGATTCCATTTGGTGCAAGTAGCCTAAAAATCGTCTTTTCTAGCGATATAGATTCTCTCACACTCACGCCTATCAAGCTAAATCAAAACTCATATTATGTAGATATAAAAGCCGTGCTTGATATTGGCAGAAAAGTGTATTTTTTCCCGCGCAATGCCCAAGTAACAATCGCTCAAAACACCCCAGAAATCGTCCGCATCGTCATCACAAATGGCAATAATACAAACTACCAGCTAAAACAAATGCAAAAAAATCTTTATTTGTCATTTGTAGATTCTACGCAGAGCGCACAAAGCACACAAGCCACGCAAACTACCCAAAATAAACCCCCAGCCAATCAAACTACGCAAACCCCACCAACACAGCCAAAACCTACCCAACCTCAAAACGCACAAAACGCCACTGCAAACAAAGACGCTAAATCTACCCAAAATCAAAAAAAAGATTCTGCTAAACAAGAATCAAAAAAAACTCCCAAGACACAAAAAAAAGAAAATCCCAAAAAGGAAGCTAAAAAACAAGAAACCCAAAAAAAAGATTCTGCTAAAAATAAATCCCCTACCAAAAATGCCAAAACTCCCAAAAACACGCCCCCTACACCTCGCACGATTGTATCTACTATGCTTGCTACGCCTAGCTCTAGACAGGGTATAAAAGTCGTAATCGACCCGGGACACGGAGGCGTGGATTGTGGGACATTAGGCGTTACAAAAGTATGTGAAAAGCATATTGTTTTAAAAATCGCCCTAAAAGTGCATAATGAGCTAAAAAAGCGCGGATATGAAAGCTACCTTACACGCGATAGAGATATTTTTATCAAACTGCCTGAACGCACCAAATTTGCCAATGACAAAAAAGCAGATTTGTTTATCTCTATCCACGCAAATTCTGTCCCCAAAGGCAAAACCTCACCTCGTGGCATAGAGACTTATTTTTTGTCTGCGGCTAGAAGCGAAGATGCTAGAAATGTCGCAGATCAAGAAAACAAAGCCGACACGGAAACGATGGCAAAGTATCAAAAATTGCAATTTCTAAATACGCTAGAAACTCATCGTATCATCGCTTCAAATCGCCTAGCTATCGACATACAAGCGGGAATCAAACAAAATCTACAAGCAAACTATCCACCAAGCACGATTATAGATAATGGAGTAAGAGAGGGACCTTTTTGGGTGCTAGTGGGTGCGTTAATGCCCTCTGTGTTGGTAGAAGTAGGGTATAATTCTCACCCCCTAGAATCCCAAAGGCTTAATGATGATTCGTATCAAAGGGTGCTATCTATTGGCATTGCTGATGGCATAGATAGCTTTGTAGCAAAAAATTTCAAATAACATTTAATGAGCATTTGTAAGCAATATTTTGATAAATTTTTTAAGGAGTAGTGATGAATTTTTCTAGTGTGCGTATTTTTTCCTCACTTTTCTTTTTCTTTGCAGTGTTTGTGTTTTTATCACTACTTGTCTCTCAAATCTCCCAAAATTTCAACCAACTTTTTTTGATTTTTTCCTCCCCTCATCGTGCGTTTGATTTTATCAGCAATATTTTGCTTTTTTTGTGGGTGGCTATGTGTATTGGATTTTGCTTTTATATGCGCAAAAAAAAGCAACACAAATCCATAGAATCTTTGCTTAGCATTGTAGTGGCGATTTTTGTAAGCATAGTGCTTGTTTTGCGTATCTTAAAAGGACAGCTTGAACATCAAGCCTACGGCATAAACTACGCAGTAAATGACACGATAAGCGGGCTAATATTGTGGCAGATTTTTGATATTGGGCTATATTGTGTTAGCTATGGATTTTTGATATTTTTGCCATTATTATTGCTTGCTTTTAAACTGCGTCTAAATCCTTTTAGTAAGTGGGGAAAACTGCTTGAAAAATATAAGCCCTCCATTTGTGCTACGCTTTTTGTGCTATTTGCGCTTGCTTTGCAGCCCTACTATGCAAAAAAAAATATCTTTTTTTATTTTGATATAGCGTTGTTTTATGTGGCGTTATTACTGCTTATCATATCGCTTTGGCGCAATAAAGAGCTGTTTTCTTTTTATGAATACGCAAATATTTTATGGCTTGTAGTGGGGGTAATCTTTTTTAGTGCTAGCTCCAAAATCATCGCTCAAGCGGATTATAGCAGTGCTAGGATTTTGTTTCTTATCATCGCGCTAATGGCGTGGTGTGGGGATTTTATGAGCGGGATTATCAATGGTAAATTTGCTCCAAGCACCTTAAAAGAGCTATTGCCAACGCGAAAAACAACTAGCAATGCAAAATCTACAAAATCCAATAAATAAGAGAGAATACATTATGAAAAATCCTATCAAAAACACCAAAAAAATATGTTTTATTTGTATGGGCAATATCTGTCGCTCGCCTCTCGCAGAGGGCATAGCAAAGCATTTGTATGCCAAGCAGATAAACCCAAAATCTAATGCAAAATCAAATACAGATTCTACGCAAACTTTCGCGCTAGATTTTAGCTCGGCTGGGACTTCTGGTTTTCATAATGGCGATAGCATAGATTCTCGCTCGATTGCCATTGCTAAAGAGCACGGCATAGATATTTCACATTACAAAAGCAAGCAAGTAAGCCCATATAGCCATAGCGATATAGATTTGTTTGTAGCGATGGATAGGCAAAATTATGCCTCTTTATTGCAGTTTGGGTTTGATAGGGACAAAGTCGCGCTTTTAGGGGATTTTGGGCTAGATGGCGAGGAAGTGCCTGACCCATATTATGGTGGGAGCGAGGGATTTATCAAAGTGTATGAAATGCTAGAAGAAGGAATCACAAATATGCTAAAGGAGCTAAAAAAATGATGAAACAAAAAATCAAAATCTATGGGATAAAAAACTGCGGAAGTGTGCAAAAAGGGCTTAGATTTTTAGAATCTAGGGGGCTAGATTTTGAATTTATTGATTTTAAGATAACTCCGCCTAGCAAAGAGGATATTACGCGTTGGCTTAGCGCATTTGGTGAGGCGACTATCAATACCAAAGGAATGACTTACAAAAAACTACAATTATCCACACAAACGCTAGATACAAACGCCAAAATCAACCTTATGTGCCAGCACCCAACGCTTATCAAACGCCCCATAATCGAAGTCTATCACGCCTCGCAAGACAAAGGGCAAATCTTAAAAACAGATTCTTGTATCATAGGTTTTGATGAAGCAAAATACGCAGAGATTTTTGGTTAATTTTATGGCTAATTTTAGCGATTATAAAAATGCTAAAAGTAGTGCTAAATACGCGCTATACAAATACGCATTGAAAAATTTTATAAAAAATATAGTTGCTAATGTGCTTTTGCTTGCTTGTTGTTTTGTTTTGACAAGTTGTAGCATAAAAGAAATAAACCTGCCTGCAAAAGACCCAAGTATCTACTCCCAAGATGCTCTAACTTACCTTAGCAAAGCTGATAAATCATCTAACAAAATACCCGACAAACAAACCAAACAAAAGCTAGAATCCCTAGCAAAAAATTACATAAAAGAGCATTTTTCTGCGTGGGAGCTCACAAAGGCAAATCCTGATAAAAAAGCGGTGTTTTGGGCGCAGGATTCGTTGCTAAAAAACACAGGATTTGGGGAAAATCTATTTCCAAATTCTCTAGAAATGACAAAAGAAATCTATGAACGAATGAATATCAAAGCCTACCCTAGCACACTTACAAAAGCCATCATCACAGAAACAACCGATGTGCGCGCTGTGCCAAGTGATAAGCCACGATTTAAAAGGGCTGATGATTATCCATTTGATCAATGGCAAAACTCACTGATTTTTGCAAATACGCCTGTGATGATTACGCATTATGACACTTCAAAGGAGTGGGCACATATCCAAAGTGGCTTTGTATATGGGTGGGTAAAAGTGCGAGATTTAGCTATCATAAACGCAAATGAGCGCGAGATTTTAAGCAAACTCTCTACTTATATCTTGCCCGTGCGAGATAAAATCCCTATTTATGACAGAAAGGGCGATTTTTTGACTTATGCGCGAATCGGGCAGATTTTGGGCGTGGCAAAAGAGGTGCGAAGCGATTATGTAATCTACATCGCAAAAAGAGAGATTTTAGGCAAAGCCACGCTCATCGAAGCGCGAGTAAAGCAAAAAGATTTTATGAAATTTCCACAGAATTTCTCCCCTATGCTAAGTGCTCAAATCATAAACACAATGATAGGGCATAAATACGGCTGGGGCGGGTATCTAAGCAATCGAGATTGTTCAGCTTTTATCCGTGATGTGTTTGCAAATTTTGGACTATATATGCCTAGAAACTCGTATTCACAAGGCAGATGGGCAAGAAATATGGTAGAGCTAGACAAACTAGATAGAGCGCAAAAAGAGAAATATATTTTAGAAAATGGTGTGCCATTTGCAAGTATATTGTGGCTAAAAGGGCATATAATGCTATATATCGGCGAGTATAAAGGCAAAGCTATGGTGGCTCATAGCTCGTGGAGTGTGCGCACAAAGAAAAAACGCGTCTTTACAAAAAGCCTGCTAGGAGGCGTAGTCATCACTAGCCTATATGCAGGCGAAGAAAACAACGCAAAAGATAACTACACGCTACTAATCGATAGAATCGGTGGGATTTCAAACCTGCTTTACAAACTCCAAGACTAGCAAGAAAGAATGCGCAATGATTTTTATCACTCTAAATCAAATTTAGTAAATCTTTGCAAGTTTGAAGCAATTAGATTTAAAAATAATCAAGTTTAAGCAAAAATCAATTTGCCTAAAATCTATTTATGAAATTTTATGCAAAATACTAAAATTCCCATTTTAATTCTGCGTAATAATTTCGCCCAAACGCAGGCATATACATCGCCCTCTCTGGCTGATCATCGATATAGTAAGTCTGCCAAGTCGCATACAAAGAATCTAATAAATTCCTAATCCCCACATTAAATCTCAAATATTTATAGCGCATATTTAGCCCCAAATCAACCAACACATACCCACCCTTATTCATAATATTATCATACCGCTTTTTATTTACGCCAAATGCCGTGCTAGACTCACTTACATAAGTATTATGCCAAAATCCACTTAGCAAAATCTGCTTGTGGTTGATAAAATCTGCTTCGATTTTCAAGCTAGCTTTAAAAAATGGCACAAAAGGCACAGGCTGTCCTTTTAGCACTCCTAGCATAAGTTTTTGTGCGTCTTTGTCATAGCTCGTGCTAGCTAGCCCCACTTCTAGCACATTGCTATAAATATAGTTGATTCCCTCGCTTAAGCGCAAGGATTGATTTTGGAAAAATGTTTGATTTGCACTAGCTTCAAAACCCGCTCTTTGCGTAGCCCCTAGATTTCCAAACCTTGCTGTGCCTAGCGTATGCTCTTGATCATAAATATAGATTTCATTAAAAGTATGCGTATAAAAACCCACAAAAGACACGCCACCGCTGAAAACCTCGCCTATATGATAATCTTGCGCTATGCCAACTTCGCCTGTGATATGTTGCTCGGTTTTTAGATTGTTGATATATACAGGTTCTAAATCCGTATTAAACGCCGTGCTCATTTTAGCAGAATCCACCATCTGATATGGGCTAGGGCTTATGTAGCCTACCTCGCCTTTTAGATACACGCTACCATCATTGCTATATGAAAATCTAGGCGTAATCTCAAACGCATAAGCCTGCCGATAATCTCTAAAATGTTGCACTCCTTTAATGTGGCAAGTAGGTGCTCCAGGGCAAGTTTCTTCTATGTCATTTGGCATTCCTGTGGTTCGTTTTTGATCGCTTGTTATGAGATAGTTTGCTAGCTCATATCGCCCACCTAGCGTAAAGTCAATATATTTATTAAATTGCAAATTATCTAGCATATAAATACTATTTTGGATTTTGCTACCCACACTATTGATATGCACTTGCAAAAAATATCCGTGTGAATAAGTCCTTGTAGCGTGATTTGTGCGATTTGAATGCAACAATCCTAAGTCATACCCGACAATAGCGGTATTTTTTAGGTTTTTAAATCCTTTTATGTGTTTAAGTCTAAAATTTAGCCCGCCACCATAGTTTGCAAAACTAGAGCCTAGCTGACTCATTTTTGTATCGCCCTGTATGCCATCGCTCTTTGCAAGCCACTCATAATCGCTATAAACCAAATTACTCATTTGAAAAAATCCAAGCATTTCAAATTTTAGATTCTCTAGCGCATTTAGTTTGTAAGTTAGGCTACTTTGCAGGGCATTTGTAGTGTATTTGATACTCTCATCATCAGGGCTATATCGCCTATCTTTTAGCTCTTCTTTGTCAAAAAATACCACACTTCCATCCACAGCAGATGGGACGATTTTGGCAAGTGTAAGCCTCTCTCTTGGTCGCACCACATAACCTCTAGTATAATTCACATTAAAATCCACATTCTGCCTTTGGCTTATGTCATAGTTTGCACCAAATGCCACATAGATATTTTTCGCATTATCGCTATAAGATTTTCCGTTTAATACTTTTTCTACGCTGTATCCTTCCGTGCCTACACAGCTCCCATCGGCATTGGTGTTAGATTTTGGGAAGCAGTAGTCATAAGATTTGCCACTTGTATTTCTAGGATTTGCCACATAGCTGATTGCCATATCACCACGCAAAAATAATCTTTTATTGACTGCTTGCCCTATCCCTAGATTTAGACTACCACCTTGCAAACCTTTTGCCTCAGCGGTTGTAAATTTTATGCTAGCCCTTGTGTAATCCTTGCTAGGCTTTTTGGTTACAAAATTTACCACTCCTCCACGCGTGCCACTGCCATAGATGACAGAGCCACCACCGGGGATTATCTCTATGGATTCTATATCCTCGATATTTAGGGCATTATATGGCGATACTCCGTGTGAAGTGTCAAGCAGGTTGATTGGCACTTGATTTACCAAAATCTTTACAGCGCGATTTGCATCTTCGCCCTGTCCACGAATGTCGATGGTTTGCCCAAATCCATTATCATAAAAGCTAATATTTGGGTTTGTCTCTAGGGCTTGTTGGAGGTTTGTATAGCCTTTGTTTTGCAAGTCGGCTTTGTTTATGATTTGGATATTTCTTTGTGTGATAGTATCTATATTGGTTTTATGCCCTGTGGCTACGATTTTGCCTAAATCTTTTGCTTCTAAGTTTATTGATTCTAAGTCGTTTGCTTGCAGATTTTGACTTTTTTGTGGATTCTCGTTTTCTTGCAGATTTTTATTTGTTGGTAGATTTTGACTTTCTTGTAGATTTTCACTTTTTTGTGGATTTTGGCTATCTTGCAGATTTTGGCTAGAAGTTTCTTGTGATTTTTTTAGTTTATTGTAGCGGGAGGATTTGTCAAATGTTTGTGGTGTAGAATCTGTTTGCATAGATTCTACTTGCATAGATTTTGTTTGAGTAAAATCTGCTGAATTTTTCGTAGAATCTATTTTTGTAGAATCTGTTTGTATAGATTTTGTTGATTTCATAGAATCTATATCATTTGTCATATTGAGCGCGTAGCGCGAAATATCTCTATAATTATTTATGAAAACATTGTTTTGTGTATTTGCTGTGTTGTTTGCAACTTGCATAGAATCTATTGTGGTTTGTGGCAAATCTTTTTGTATAGAATTTATTTTTGAAGTTGTTGCCTCTTGTGGTAAATATGCTTGCATAAAATCCGTGCGAATAGAATCTATTTTGGCTAATTTTATGTATTTTTGTGGGTTTATTTTGCTTTCGTCATTGCGAGAATTTGCGTTAGCAAATTCGTGGCAATCTGCCTTGTTTGCATTACTATATAGATTTTGCTTGCGCAACTGCGCCCACTCGCGCTTACGCGCTAAATTGCTACTTTGTAGCTGTGGGCTTGTGCCACGCGTGGAGTTGCAACGCTCGCAATGATGAGATACCCACCCCCTAACCCCCTCCGCAAGGGAGGGGGAAAGTGTGGAATTATTATTTACAAGGGAGGTGGAATTTTTATCGTCATTGTTTAGAATGGCATTAGAAAGATTTAGCGCGGAGTTACTCTCTCTCTCTCTCTCTCTCGTTATTAGCCAAAGTCGCATTAGTAGCTAGACTTTGACAAAGCAGTGTAAAACAAATCGCCGAAATTTTCAGCGAAATATTCGCCATATTTTTATCTTTTATGTTTTTAGGATTTACGCACATTTTATGCTCCTTTGAGGGATAATTTTATATCTTATCAAAAGCAGTTTTTATTTTGCTTTGATAAAACGCGGGGGATTATAATACAAAAAAGTAAAAATGCGCGTAATTCTCATAAAAGTCTTAAAATGCTTGTTTTAATAAGAAAATTTTGTTGTTTTATTGTGGGTGTTATTTTGGATTTTGCAGTTGTTGCAAGATTTACAGGTTTGAAAAATAATTTGTCATTGTGAATTTTTGTGCAATACTTAGCCCAATAAGGATTGCCGTCATTGCGAGATTCTAGGCTTTTGTCAAAAAGGCTAGAATCGCAGTAATCTATCGCTATAAAATGCTAAAACGCACATTTGACAAAATCCCATAAATAGATTGCCACGCCCTGAAAGCACGGCTCGCAATGACAAAAACGCATTGTCATATTGAGAGAGTAAAATGACCGAAATATCTATATTTGCGTTTTTAGATTTTAAGATACTTTGGTTTCTTGCGAAAACTAAGTATGACAAGGTGGTATATTACCGCACTCATTTTCTTTCACTCACAATGACAAAAAAAATCTAATCAAGCCTAGTTAAATGGTGTGCCATCTTCTAGCGTTGTCCCGCTCATATTTTCATCTAGCACGGATTTTAGCCCTCTAAGTCCTGTGGGCGAGGTAAATATAAAAATCTCCACGCGGTTGTTGTTTTGCTGATTTTGAGCGGTGGTATTTGGCACAGATGGGCTAGAAGCCCCGTGCGCAGAGTAGGATATATTGCTATGCGTTGCGCCGTTTTTAAATAACCCCTCTGTAACGACTCTAGCGCGTGCGGCAGCTAAATCATAGTTGTCTTTAAATGGCGAACCTTTTGGCAATGGTTTATCATCTGTGTAGCCTCGTATGTCGATTTTGACTTCTTCTGGGAGTTTGTTTAGCACTTCGGCGATTCTGCGGACAGAGAGGGTGTTTTCATTATAAGCAATATCTGCTTTGCCCTGCTCAAATGGCAAAAAAACGGGCAATCTAAGCACGATCCCCTGCTCTATTTGCTCTAGCACCCCGCCATCTTGGATAGCCATTTGCATTTGAGAGACTGCACCCGCACTAGCAAAGGAGGGCGAAGCACCATCAGAGGTATGAGGCATACTGCCCTCTGTGGATTCTCGCACTTGCCCTGGGTCTGGCGGTCGCTGGATAAGTGGCTGAAATGTAACGCTAGGGCGAGGGACATTAAACACATTTATCATCGCATCGCTCATCGCCTTTGCTTTAGAAGCATCAGTGTTTGAAATCGCCCAAAGTGCGATAAATAGCGCGAGTAGCAAGGAAAGAAAGTCCGCATAAGGGACAGCCCATTTCTCGCCTGCGGGACATTCTGCCGCTTTCTTTTTTGCCATTTTTTGCCTTTTTAGATTCTATTTTGCTTAGATTTTGCTTTGCATTATCCAAATGCTACGCTACTCAAACGCCACGCTATTCAAATTGAGACACTCTAGGCGCACCCGGTGGTAAAAATCCAAATAGCTTTGCTTCTAGGTTGCGCGGGTTTTCGCCATTTGCTATGCCTAGTATGCCTGCCATCATCATTTCTTTTTCTTTTATCATATCGCCCGCGTTTGCTTTCATTTTTTGCCCCCAAGGTCCAAAAATCGCATACGAAGTCATAATCCCCGTAACCGTCGCGGTAAATGCCCCCGCAATACCTGATGCCATCGCTTGTGGGTCATCAAGTAGTTGCAACGCTAGCATAAGCCCCAAAACCGCACCTACTAGCCCAAATGTAGGAGCGGACTCGCCAGCTAGTAGCCAATAATGCGCGGCTGTGTGGTAGTAATGCTCCATTTGCTCTAGCTTTATCTCCAAATCCTCGTGCACAGATTTTGCTTCCCGTCCGTCAATAACCATATTTAGCCCCTCACGCAAAAAATCGTCCTCTATCCCTGCTGCGCGTCCCTCTAGAGACAAAATCCCATCACGTCTAGCTGCCGAAGATAGCTCGACTATCTCTTTTACCCTAGCACCCATATCGACTTTTGGAGGGATAAAAATGATTTTAAACTCTTTAAACGCAGCTTTCACCGCAGAAGCGTGCGTAGCTGCCATAGAAGCGCACATAGTCGTGGGGATAATGATGATACACGAGCTTAGATGCACGACATGCAGGGGGTTTCCGCCCTCTAGTATATCCCCTACCGAGATTGATACAACGGCTAAAACTAAGCCTAGAATCGAGGTTAAATCCATTTTTGCTCTCTTAGTGTTGGAGTAGTCGCATATACGAAAATCGCCATTTTGCTAGCAAAAAGTATGCCAAAGACAGAGTAAAAATAAAGCGAAATAATTTTTAGGGCGTGGGGTTAAAAAGTTGGGATTTTTTGTGTGGATTAGGTTTTGTAAAAAAACTAAAATACCAAAAAAGTAAGTTTTTGCAACATAGCGCAATTTTTTATTAAATCCCAACATTGCAAAATATGTGGATACTTCGCTACCTCAATATGATAAAAAATATGATAAAAACAACAAATAGCAAGAAATCACTAAAAAACCAAAAAAAATATTAAAAAATCTCAAAAAATCTTAGATTTTTATGTCGCCGTTGATTATGGTGTGGATTAGTTTAGATTGTAGTGTGGTCGCGTGATATGGGCTAACGGCGTCATTTATCTGCGTGTGTGATTGTAAATCTATGATAATCATATCTGCATCTTTGCCTTTAGCAATCGCGCCTTTGTTTAGCCCAAATGCTTGTGCTTGGGCGTGTGAGGTAAGCTCGCTAAATCGTGAGAGAGAGATATATCCGCTTTTGACAAGGTGGGTAAAACCTAGCGGGAAATAAAATCCAAACGCATTGATTCCAAAGCTAGCATTTTCAAATACTTGATCTTTTAGCGAGTTGTAAGAATCGCTTTGCAAGCAAGTAAGCATATCGATTTGAGAGATAAGATTTTCGCACAAAAAGTCGCGCTCCTCTTTGCTAACAAGCGGGGGGAATAGCTTAAAGCGTGTGTCGTATTCGCCAATATCATCGTGCGTGAAAATCAAGTGATGGATAGGCGTTTGTGCTAAAATCTCTGCGCCCATTTGCTTAAAATTGTCGATGATTTTTAGGCTTTGAGTATGCGTGATAGAATCAAAAATCCATTTGGTTTGGCTAAATCTAGCTAGCTCGCTGAGTCTAGCAACTTCCATAGTCTGCGATAAAGAGGGGATTGATGGCAATCCTAAAATAGAGCTTATCTCGCTTTGGGCTACTACACCATCGGCTAGGCTTGCTTCATTGGCGGTGGCTATGATTGGGATTTGTAGCATTTGAGCGTATTGGGCAATTTTATGCAGGGCATAGCCTGTGATAGTGGGAGTCGGCAGATAAATCGCGTGCGCGCCTATGCTAGCAAGAGAGGCAATTTCAGTGATAGATTCTTGCAAAATCGTGTCGTTTGGATTTTTTGGAGTGCTTTTGGTAGGCAAAATCGTAGAAAAAAAATGCACGCTTAGTGCGGAATCTAGGCTAGATACAAGCTCGATAATGGCTTCTGAATCAATGCTAGGGCTAGTATCAGCCCTAAGCAAGATACTTCCGATACCGCCTTGCAGTGCTTTTTGGCTAAGAGATTGTAGCGTGTTGCGACATAGAGATTTGTTTTTGGGGTAGGCTATGTCGATTAAGGCTGGCAAGATTGTTTTGTCTTTGCAGTCTATGACTTGCTCATTTGCATTTGGAGTGAGGTTTGGTGCGACTTCTTTTATCATAGCGTTTTGTATGCGGACATCAGCTTTTCTCTCTTGGCTATAATCACATATTGTCCCATTTTTTAGTAGCATTTTGTTCCTTTTGTGGTGGATTTTATTGTTAGGATTTTTGATTGCTAGATTATGTGGGGCTAAAGTATTCAATCATTTTACCCAAATCTCCGCTAATGATAAATGCACCAATGATAATAAGCAACACACCTGATAAAATCTCTACTTTTCGCAAATGTGGCTTTAGCCTATCTGCTAGCTCAAAGCCTCTCTCCAACATAAGTGCGATAAGCAAAAAAGGCAGAGCAAAACCTAGCGCATAAAGACAAAGCAGGGCAAAACCTACTACGGTCGTGCTAGCCATAAGCGCGATAGAGCCAAAAATAGGACCCGTGCAAGGACTCCACCCAAGCCCAAAACTCACACCTAGCAAAAATGGGGCTAGAATCTTTAGGGCTGGCTTTATGAATGATTTTAATGGAAAATCTTTGGAAACATCAAATTTTAAGTTGAATTTTTTGGTAGCATACAAAAATCTAAAACGCAAAATCCCCAAAAAATGCACCCCAAACATCAGCACGAAAACCCCTGCAATAATCTCTAAAATCCTAGAATCTAGCACAAAAAACACACTGCGCAATGCCGAGCCTAGCACAATAAACACAGATGAAAATCCTATGACAAAGGCAAAAGAGCGCATAAAGATTTGATAGCGGATAGTGGATAGATTTTGTTTGGAATCTTTTGGGGGAGATTTGGTAGTGGTTTTGTAGGTGATTTTGGTAGCGTTTTTAGTAGTGGTTTTGTGGGCAAAATCCAAAGTATCAGAGGTTGGATTTTCGTGGTTTTTGAGATTTTGTGGGGAATGCAAGGAAGTCAGCTCTGATAGCGAAATACCCGAAATATAAGACATATAAAACGGAATAAGTGGCAATGTGCAAGGGGATAAAAACGATAAAGCACCTGCAATAAAGGCGATAAAAAATGGCGCGACCGTGATACTGCTATAAAAATATTCTAGTAATGCTTGCTCCATATAATGCCTTTTTATAAATTCACGCAAAATCACAAAAAAATCACAAGAGGCCTGCTTAAATATTTTTAAATCAAAATCTTTTAAAAATCATTGAAATAAAATCTTTTCAATCAACACTTAAATGATAGAAGCAAAACACACAAAAAAGTATGGCAAGTCGTGGGTTTATTAAGTATTGCGACTTATCAAGCAAGATATTTTTCAAGCAAAATATTTTGCGATTTTTGGGCTATCTCATTGTTATTTAGGTATTTAAGATTCTCTAAAATGCCTTTTAAACACTTCTTAAATACCTCTTAAACGCCACACAAAATCATAACAAAATCACAATCCCACACATTACCAAAATGATTTAATGTGCTTAGTTGTGAGATATGCCACCTGTTTCTTCTGTGAAATCTTTTAGCACTTTTGACATCGAAGTATCATTAGGATATTCTAGGTTTTCCATATAATGATGAACACAATGCCCATAGAATGTATTGTAAGTGATAGAGACTTTGAGCGTGTAAGCTGCTTTGTCGCTATCTGTCATATATTTTAGCACTTGGTTATCCCCTATCGCCCTGCCGATTTCCTCATTCATCGTTTTTTTGCAGGATTCTTGCACCATAGGCAGTAACTCATCTTCGTTTATTTGTTGTGTTTCTTGTTGCGTGTATTGTGTGCTACTGCCAAAAGACATCTTGTCATAATTGTAAGCCAAATACATCGCCCCACCGCTAGCTACCATAGAGCCTGCTAGAATCATCGCTTTCGTCCCTGTAAGCATCATCTTCTACTCCTTTATTTTTCTTTAGATTATTATACTACTAAAATCTAAAGACTTAAAAACATTGCAAAGTCAAAAGAGCAAAATTTAAAAAACAAAATCTACTTGTCTTTGCTAGTTTGTTTTTACCTCGCTTTCATTAGAATCTGTCTTTGTCTGCGTCCCTCGTTTGCTAGCTTCTTTTTGGGCGGCTTTTTCTGCTTCTTGTTTTTGCTTTAGCATTCTCTCTAGCTTTTCTCTTTGCTCGATACTTTTTACCATATAGCAGCTTGAGCCATCTTTTAGCTCACAGCCTCTTTTCCAAAATCCCTTTGCCTTGCCGTCTTTATCCTCTTGGTAGAGCATTTGGATAGTGTTTGCTGCAAGCAAGCAGTAAAATCCCATTCCGTGATTGCACCCTAGTGCTGCTTGGCGTATGGCTTTGTTGGCATATCGTTTGTATAAATCTGGCTCTTCATTTTTGAGATAATTTGCAGCATATCTCGCGCAAGATAGCGGGTCATTTAGCTGGCAACCTTTGTCATACAATGCCTGCTCGATGACTTCAGCGTATTCTACCTTTTCTTTTTTGACTAGCTCGGCTAGTGTCGCACAGCTAGCACCGCTCCTAATCGTAGGTTTTGGCGCAAAGCAGTCGTGTTTTAGCTTTTCTGCGGCGATTTCGATGTCTTCTTCTCGTCTTTCTTCTTCGCCATCATAGTCTTCAAACGACACAAGTAAAAAGCAAGAAGTGCCTAGCCCTCGATTGCAAGATTCATTTAGCATTTGAGTAGCTTTTCCGTAGTCTTCATTTGTTACGACTTCATAATAAGCATTTGCATAAAGTTGCATTAGCTGACGAAATTCTTCTCTAGATTCTTCGCTAAATTGCCCACCAAATACATTTGGATTTGCTTTTTTGACTTTGGTTTGCGAAGCGGTTTTTTCCTGTGATTTTGCCTTGCTTTGTAGATTTTGAAACAAAGCACACCCGCTTAGATTTAGCGCGACAAAAGCACTAAATGCAAAAAAAGCAAGTTGCTTTAGAGCGGTTTTTTTTGTGGTATTAAATGCTTGTATCATAGTTTGCTCCTTTATCAAAGGTTGATGCAAAAAACTTTGCAAAAAGGTTTAATGCAAGATTGTATAGCAAAAAAACTAACTACAACGCAAAAACACAAAAATATCGCTTTTATCCCTTGCAAAACTGCAAACTATCGTTTGATGATATAAGGCACTCCTTGAAGTCCTGCTTCTCCTAGTTCGTGAGAAATATTCATCGCCTTATCTGCGTTTATATTTGCATCTGCTTTGTAGTTTGGCTCAAAGGCTTTTTTGAGGTAGGATAGTTTGCTTGCTTGGGTTTTTTGCTCATTTAGCTTGGTGTAAAAAAATGCGGCTTTTTTGGTGGATTCTAGGCTTAGCGCACCTGCTACCAAAATATGCAAATCCCCATTTGCTAGGTAGCCATCAATTTTATTAAGCTCTTGTTTGCAATAAGGGCAGTTTGTATCTAGCACAAGATATGTAGTCGATTTTTTAGAATCTTTATTTTTTCCTTCAAGCTTTAAAACCATATTTGGATATTTTTGAAAAATCGCTATGACGGCATCTTCTCTAGCTTTTTCATTAAAATCTTGGACTTTTTTGTTGGTAGATTCTAGTAGTTTTGTAAATCCCACATTTTGACTAATAATGGCTTCTTTAGATAGTATCATTAGCGTTTTTCCGTCATTGCTAGCAAAAAATGGGATTTGAAAATTGTCTTTTTGAATGATGACAAACGAAAATCCATTGATATTAGAATCTTGCGTGCTTATGATTTTTGCATTTGCGATTTCGCTAGATTTTAGCGTCTCAAGCAATGCGCCTGTATTTAGCGAATCTTTGGCGTGGAGGGCTATGGGGATAAGCACAAAAAGACTTAAAAATAGCACATAAAAAAGTGCGCGTTTTTTTTGTGAATATTTCGCAAAAAAAGCTAGCGGAACAAAAGGCGTGATATGCCTAGAATAAAATCTAGCCGAGTTTTTTAGCCTAGCGACATTAGATTTTATGGAGTGGTAGATTTTGCTAGCGTTTAGATTGCCTTTATTTATGCTATTTTTAGGGTATTGGATATGTTGTGGTTTCATTTTTTCTCCTTATAGATTTCGCATAGTTTGGTGTTTTAGACTTCGCTTAGAGTTAGCGTTTTTTGGTTTTTGGTTGCAAGTAACCTTGCGCAATTAGTATATCGACTATTTTTTTAAACACAGGGGCAGAATTTTGACTACCATAATAATGCTGTCCAGATGCCCCAAAGGTAACAACCCCGATGACAAAGGTGTTTTGACTATCTGTGGCAAATCCAAAAAATGAACCATTATGCTTTTGTCCATAGCCACCACTTTGAGCGATTTCTCTAGCTGTGCCTGTTTTGCCACCTGTGATGATTCCAGCTTGCTCGACTTTGGCGGCTTTTCCCGTGCCTGATTCTACGACTTTGATAAGTAGATTTTGCATTTTTTTGGCGGTGGATTCAGTGATAGCTTGGGTTGGCTTTGTCGTGTGGGTGGTTGGGATATAGATTTTGCCATCAGGGGCGATATAGCTTTGAGTGATATGGGGGGTTATCAAGTATCCACCATTTGCAAACACGCTATACGCCCGCAAAAGCTGCATAAATGTTACGCGAGTAGCGTAGCCAAAAGATACGGATTTTTTGGTAGTGCCTTGCGTCTTTGATAGCTCTTTGATAGATGGGATAATGCCATTTTGCTCTCTAGGCAAATCAATCCCCGTGCGCTCTCCTAGCCCAAATGAGCGGAGTCCATCATAAAATTCCTGCCCATTTAAGCGGTTTGATAGCAAAATCATACCCACATTGCTAGAGTGCAAAAGCACATCTTCAATCGTTGGATTTTGGGGCATTATGCTATCATCGGTTATGGTATGTTTGCCTAGCATATAGTATCCATTGCCTAAATCGATTTGGCTTTGTGGGTTGATTAGCTTTTTTTCTAGTAGCATTGCATAGATTATGGGTTTTATGGTGCTACCGGGCTCAAAAGATTCTGCGATGGCGCGGATTTTTAAATGTGGTTTGTCTTGTTCTTTTATAGCATTTGGATTAAATCGATTTGTCGTGGCTATGGCTAAAATCTGCCCGTTTTTTGGATTTATGATCCCTGCTATGATTTCTTGGGATTGGTATTCTTTTTTTGCATTATCTAACACCTCTTCTAGTTTTTGTTGCAGACTAAAGGGAATCCCAAGCCTTACGCTAAAGCCATCTTCTCGTGGCGTGAAATGTGCTTGCTTGCTTTGGATAATATTAAATCCTATGTCGCGCTTGCCTACTAGCTCGCCATTTTGCTTTTCTCGCAATATATTTTCGCGTGCATTTTCTATGCCATCTACTCCTATGGGCATAGTAAGCCTGCCGATTTCACTTTTGGTTACATAGCCGATAAATGGCTCTAACATATCGTTGTATGGGTATTCTCGGCTTACTCCGCTTACTTCCACGCTAAGCCCTATTTTCCCTACTACTTTGCCGTATTCATCGATATATTCACGGAAAACATTATACGCTAGCAATTTCGCATTTAGCGCACGCAAGTTCGCTGCGACATTTGGCGAGATTTTGTAAGATAGGATTTGGTATTTTGGGTGTTTTAGCTTCTCTACTATGGCATATCTAGGCACACCACTATAAATCTCTAAAAGCGTGATAAACAGCTCTTTTTTGTCTGGATCAATGGAGCGTGGATTAAATCCTAGTTTGTAGAGTTTGTTGCTCCTTGCTAGAGAGTAGCCCTCGCTATCTTGGTAGGTTTTGGCGGTGTAGATATTGCCCCGCACAGCTACATCTTCTTTTGAGATGCTAAGCGTTGGCATTTTAGATTCTCTAGGCAACGCCACTTTGGAATACACGCTAAAAAGGAAAATAATCGCAATTAGCACAAAGACTAAAAATATGGCTAGGATTTTGCGAGACTTGGCTATGGTTATGTGATTTGGGAATCGTTGGCGTCTTTGGCGCAATATATGGTTTGAGGTATTTGGGTTTAGGGGGTTGCGTGTGGGTAGATTTTGTCGTGGATTTGCTTGAGGGGTTTGGGGAAGGTATTTAGGTGGCATAGCGATTAGATTTTATCTATTTTGTCTGTGTGGATTTTGGTTTTTTTATGGCTTTTTTTGACTTTTTTGGCAAAGCAACATTCTAATCGCACAATTTATACACTTGCATTAAAAGCTACGCTTTAGAGAAACTACACTTGAGTTCGCAATATTTCTTTATACGCGCTTAGGGCTTTGTTGCGCACTTCAAGCATTAGTTTCATACTTGTTTCTGCCTTGCCTATGGTGATAGCGGCTTGGTGCAAATCTTTTAGCTGTCCGCTTGCCATATCAGCTAGGGCTTTATCTGAGCTTTCTTGCACTTGGTTTAGCTCATCTATGGATTTTTTTAGCAGTTTGGTAAATTCACCATCATTGCCATTTGTGCTTTGAGCGGGTGTGATATTTAGCTTTGGGCTTATAGGATTGCTTAGCCCGACTTTTTTTATGTCGTCCATTTGATAGCTCCTTATGTTTTTCTATAAAATCTTAAATCGTAATATTTTGTAAAAACCTAAAATCCAAAATGCTTAAGCCTGCATCATTAGTATAGCATTGCCTGCCATTGTTTTAGCACTTTGAAACGCTGCGACATTTGCTTGATACGCTCTTGTCGCTTCGATTAAATCCGCCATTTCTACGACAGGATTGATATTTGGATATGCCACATAGCCTTCAGAATTTGCATCAGGGTGGCTAGGCTCATATTTCATAATAGGACTCCTATCATCACGCACGATTTTATCGATATAAACGCCCATTATAGCAGGTTTTGGTAATTTCCCCAAATCCCCCTCATTTAGCGGGTCTTCATATTCTGCTTCATCACTTTCTTTGCTTAATCGCTCATTTAATGCTTTGTTAAAATCAAATGCGCGAAATGATACCATTTGCCTACGATATGGTCCCCCCTCATCAGTGCGCGTTGTGTTGGCATTGGCGATATTTGATGAGATGAGATTAGCACGGATTCTTTGTGCTGATAAGCCATACCCGCTTATGTCAAATGAATTAAAAAAGTTCATTTTTGCTCCTTAATTTTTGTCTTTTTAGATTCTATATTTTTGGCTTAAAATCTAGCATTATGAGATATTTTTGCCCGCTTCGATAGCGTAGTTTAGGATACCTTTGTGCTTTTTTAGGGCTACGGTTAGTCCTTGATAGACTACGGAGTTTTTGCCCATTTCACTTGTCTCAATGTCTAAATCCACACTATTTCCGTCATTTCTAGCCAAATGTCCATCGCGGAAAAACAAATCTGGCTTATGCTCAAACTTCGCTGTGCGAGAGGATTCTAGGCTTAAGTGTCCATTGTGGCTTTGGGCTAGATGAAGCTGTCTTGATGGCTTTTTGTAGAGGATTTCATCTTGTCGCAAGGCAAGTGCTTGGGTAAATTCTATATCGCGTGGGCGATAATATGGGGTGTTTTGGTTGGCGATATTGCCCGCGATTAAATCCTGCCTCAAAGAGCGATAATCAAGGGCTTTGTGCGCTAATGGATAGACTTTTGATTCTACTGCAAAGGAAATCATCTCACATTCTCCGTAAGTTTTATATTTGTCGCATTAAATCGCTTCTCACACGCTTTGTCGTTGCTTTTATACACTACGCACAAAAGCAAAATATATTCCAAATAATGCTTAAGATTTTGCAACAATGTGAAATATAAAAAAGAAAGATTTAGAAAAATTAACAAACAAAAATTTATGGATTTTAGGCAAACGCAACAAAACTAGAATCTAAAAAAGGCTAACATATCCAAAAAAACCATAACATACATAAAGCCATTTGCATAAAACCATTTGATTGTAATGCTTTGATGCCAATCCAAAAACAAATGCCAAGATATATGCAAATATGCTACAATACGCTTTTTTATCCAAAATCTTTATGCAATAAATCATAAAATCCAAGAAAAAGTAAAATCTAACAAAATCCAAAAAAGGTAACAAATGGCAAAAAATTACCGCCCAAATGTCGCAGCTATCATTGTATCTGCGCATTATCCCAAAAAATGTGAGTTTTTTTTAGGGCAGAGGAGCGATATGCCTGAAGCGTGGCAGTTTCCACAAGGTGGCATAGATGAGGGGGAAAATCCCAAAGAAGCCCTAATGCGCGAGCTAAAAGAAGAGATAGGCACTGATGAGGTGGAGATTTTGGGCGAATATCCACAATGGATAAGCTATGATTTTCCAGAAGAAGTGAGGGTAAAAATGCAACCTTTTGATGGGCAAAATCAGCGATATTTTTTTGTGCGACTAAAGCCAAATGCTAAAATCAACCTCCAAACCGACACGCCAGAGTTTCTCTCATATCGCTTTGTGGAAATCGCAGAAGTTTTTCGACTTGTCAAAAGCTTTAAAAAAGAAGTGTATAGCAAGGTGCTAAATTATTTCAAATCGCAGGGGTATTTATAATGCTAATCGTGCAAAAATATGGCGGGACAAGTGTGGGGGATTGCGAAAAAATCGACAATGTGGCAAATCGCGTGATAGACGCGCTAAAAATATCGCCTAGCCAAAATCTACAATCTAACGAAGTAGATTCTACGCAAAATCTAAATACGCAACATTTAGACACTCAAAATCCTAAACAAAGCCAAGAACAAAACCAACTTGTAGTCGTAGTCTCTGCGATGAGTGGGCAAACAGACGCGCTTATCAACTACACAAAATATTTTAGCAAACTCCCAAATGAGCGCGAAGTAGATATGGCACTAAGCGCAGGGGAGCGCATCACTGCAGCACTTTTAGCCATAGCCTTAGAATCTAAAGGCTACAAAGCGATGTCTCTAAGTGGCGAAAAAGCAGGCATACTCACAGATGACACGCATACAAAAGCGCGAATCGAATCGATAAATACCACGCGCATAAAAGAGCTACTCTCTCAAGGCTACATTGTCGTGGTGGCTGGATTTCAAGGGGTAAGCACAAGTGGAGAGACGACCACGCTTGGGCGCGGTGGTAGCGACTTGTCTGCGGTGGCGTTAGCAGGCACGCTAAAGGCGGATTTATGCGAAATCTACACTGATGTCGATGGCGTCTACACCACCGACCCGCGCATAGAAAAAAACGCGAGGAAAATCGATAAAATCAGCTATGATGAAATGCTAGAGCTTGCATCTATGGGGGCAAAAGTCTTGCTAAATCGCTCCGTAGAGTTAGCAAAAAAATGGGGAGTTACGCTTGTAACTAGAAGCTCTTTTACCCAAAAAGAAGGCACACTCATCACAAAAGAGGAGAATATAATGGAAAAACCAATCGTAAGCGGAATCGCCCTAGATAAAAATCAAGCACGAGTAAGCATAGCAGATGTCATCGATAGACCGGGCGTGGCAGCAGAGATATTTAGCACGCTAGCAAATGCAAATATCAATGTCGATATGATAGTCCAAACTATCGGGCGAGATGGCAAGACAGATATAGATTTTACCATTCCTCAAACAGACATAGAGCAGACAAAAGTAGTGCTAGAATCATTTAAAAAAGATGTGGAATCTATCGATTATGATTGCGATATAGCAAAAGTCTCTATCGTGGGGGTTGGTATGAAATCTCATAGCGGTGTGGCAAGCGTGGGATTTAGCGCATTAGCGAGCGAAAATATCAACATAATGATGATTTCTACAAGCGAGATAAAAGTCTCTATGATAATCGCGCTTCGCTCCGCAGAAAACGCCGTTAGAGCATTGCATAGTGCGTATAAGCTAGATTCTTGCCCTGTGGGGTAGATTTTAGATTTTTATTATGAAAGCAGATTTTATAAAGTGGATTTTATAAAGCGCAAAGTGTGAAAAATCATCGATTATAAATGCCAACTAATCTACAAAAACAACACAAAATCAATGCAAAAAATAAGGAGTGCGTATGGTTTTAGATTTTCGCTCGTGGCTATTAGAAAATATCCGCAATGATTGCAAAAAATGGACAAACGATAGGCTATGGCTTGAAGTAGCAAGAAATGTTTGGGCAGATACTTCTTTGCCTGTGATAAAGCATATTTTAGATGGGGGGGCTTTGCTTCTTGCTACTGATGAGAGAAGGGATTGGTTTATTTCTTACGCGCTAACTAGATTTTATGATTTAAGCAAGCCACGACCTATTTTGCCCATATTTAGCCTAAAAAGTCTTTTTCCCGCGCATTTTGTCCTGCAAAAAGAAAATATGGAAAATATCCGCAATATGCTAAAAATCGCATATAAAGACTATATGTTTTGGTATGTCGGCAGGAGCGATACGCTTATGGCGGATTTGTGTATGGGGAAAGGAAATGGGCTTTTTTGGGTGCTAAATGAGGGGGTTAGGCAATCTTTTGCCCTTAGAGAAAATGATGAATTTTTGGATTATAAATTACTTGAAATGCTACAACTTTTTGAAAAAGCATTGTATGCTAGCGTGCTAGGCAAAGTCGTGCTAGAATAGCGCGTATTAGCTCATATCGTGGCAGTTTCTAGCACTACAAATACAAAAGAGGATAAATGCAACATATTGGAAAAATCATCTTGCATAATGATATTTTTGAAAAAGCGCAAAATCTGCAACAACAGATTTTATCCCAAAATCAAATCGTGCGTGAATTTGCCTGCGAAGAGCTAAAAATGGACGATGCGCACGATATTATCGCAGAGGCATTTATCGCAGAAAAAGAGACAAAAACCATCATCATCGTAGCGCAAAATTTTCGCAACGAAGCCCAAAACGCATTGCTAAAAATCCTAGAAGAGCCACCTAATAATATCCATTTTATCATCATCACGCGCAACAAAACCGCGCTTTTGCCTACGATTCGCTCTCGTTTGGTGGTAGAAGATTTGCGCGAAAAAAGCGAAATAGCGGCGTTTGGACTTGATATAACAAAGCTAGATTTAGGCAAAATCTTTGAGTTTGTAAAAGGGTTAAATGCGGGTGAGAGTAGCAAGAGTGCTAGCAAAGAAATGATAGAATCACTCCTGCTTGCCATACATAGCGCGGGCATAAAGCTAAATGAAAATGAGCTAGAAATGTTTGATAACGCGCTTTTGGAGCTACAAAACTACCGCAGAATCTCACTTGTGATAACGCCACTGCTACTTATGCTACTGCTAAAAAACAAAAATTCATAAGATTTTAGTAACCCTAACTTGAAAAAGAAAAACTAACCTTAAAAAGAGACAAAATGCCAAAAAAAACAAAACAAACACGAGATTTGATAAATGCGCTAGATTCTAGCCCAAAACCTACTTCAAAATATAGCTCAAAGTCCCCCTCAAAATCTACCCCAAAATCTAACCCCAAAAAAAGCCAAGATTTTTGCAAAGATTTTTGCAAAGATATTATTTTGGAGCGGATAAATTGCGCACTGTTGCCACAGGCATTTACAAAAATAGGCACAGACAAAATGGGCGCAAAGATTATGCAAAAAAAGGGGCAGATTTTTATATTTTTACTACAAAATCTAAATCTGCCCGCGCTACATATTTTAAAACAAGAGGCTTTAAGCGCGGGAGGGGATTTAGCCACGCCAAAAGAGGCGATACTAGGGGAGAAAAAATCTTATAGCGCGGCACTCATAGCTACTTGCACGCAACTAGAAAAGCTAATCTACAAATGCAAAATCCAACCTTTTGGGCTAAAAAAAATCGCCCAAAAACTAGAATCTCATCTTGCCAACAATGTCAAAACATTCCCCAAAATCATTATGCCAATCATCAACATAACCCCTGATAGTTTTTATGCCAACTCTAGACACTCTACCTCCCAAGCCATAAAAACCATAATCTCCCTCATAGAATCTGGCGCAACACTAATAGACATAGGCGCAGCTAGCACGCGACCGGGAAGCGAGCTAATAAAGCCAAGCGAGGAAAAAAAGCGACTAAAAGAAATATGCGCTTTTATCGACAAAGAAAATCTAGCTAAGAGGGTAGATTTTTCTATCGATACTTATAATCCTAGCGTGGCAGATTTTGCGCTTAGTAGCGGGTTTGTGATGATAAATGATGTAAGCGGGCTAAACAATAAAAAAATGTTTGAAGTAATCAAACATTACAACGCCCAAGTGGTGCTAATGCACGCAAGAGGCACGCCAAAAGATATGGCTAGCCATACGCATTATCAACATTTGCTTAGCGAAATCGATGAGTTTTTTTCACGCAAAATCGATGAGCTAGAAAAAGCAAACGCAAGCAGAATTGTGCTAGATATAGGATTTGGCTTTGCAAAATCCCACGCACAAAATCTCGCCCTTATCCAAAATCTAGCGCATTTTAAGCATTTTGGGTTTGAGATTTTAATCGGTGCTAGTCGCAAAAGTAGCATAGGCGAAATCACAGGCAGGCAAAATCCTAGCGAGCGATTAAGCGGGAGTTTGGCTATATCGTTGCTAGCGTTGCAAAATGGCGCAGATATTATCCGCACACACGATTTTAGCGAGCATATCGATATGCTAAAGATTTTTAGCGCATTTTATGATGGACAGGCGTTTGTAGATTGATTTAAATATATTTTGTTATAGCTCAATCCAACTTAAGCGGTTGTTTTCTTATCATTTTCAGCAAGATTTTATACAAATCTTGCTTTTGTATTTTGACATTTCAATGCTACTGCTAGCCTTGTATCTAAATTCTGTTTCTTTTAAGTGAAGCAAGAAATTCTCTTTTTTGATTCCCATAAATTTAGCAAATCTATGTTTTGCATAGCCAATTTTGCTTACATTTGCGAGCAAAAGCGAAGCAAAAACATTCTCAATGCCATTTATATGATTTTTGCCTTTTGCAAACTCATTTTTTGAGTGTTTGACTCGATAATGTGCTTTTGCCACTTTTGCTTGCAGTTGTAAGCAAAGCAAAGAAATCTACTAATCCATCATAAGCCCCCCAATAATCACTATAAAATTCTGTTTCACTTATATTGCTTAAATCCCTTATTATAGGCAAAAGCTCCTCTGCCAAGCAATGTTTTACAATTTGAGTATAAACACAATTATTTCGTTTTAGCATACCTTTTGCTTGCAGTTGTAAGCAAAATAAAGCAAAAATACAGAAGTTTTCTTATCTGCTACACGCCCTCTTTTGCCTCTCACTCTTTTAGCACCCAAAATCTATATCAAAAGGTTGCTTTCATCAACTTCAATTTCACCTTGCATTTTAGAAGTTTTCTCATATTCTTTGGCGATTAAAATGCGGATTTGATTGATGATTTTATTGACACTTTGGCGAGAAATGTTGCTTAATTTTGCAATTTTAATGGCTTCAATATCAAGACTTCTTGCAAAAGCTACGAATGTAAGCGAAGTAGAAATATATTTAAGAATCTTTTTTTAAATCTATCTTGTTTTTGATTCTCTTAGCCTCTTAAATTCTTGCAAAGGTTTTTATGTGTATCAATATACTTGTTTTTTATCGCTGACATCATAACTTAAGACTCCTTTGTTTGAGATTAAGTTGGATTGAGGCATACTCTTATAGGTGTATTGTTGTTATGTAATACAGTTGTGTAACCAAATCTTTTACAAAATGTGGTAAAATTTCAGCTTTCTAAATTGTTTTTAATGTTTGAAAAAAAGTGAGGCAAGCGTGGTATGACAAATGTTACTCGAATTAGACAGGCAGACATTGACTTAATTGAGTTTTATATATCTAGTAGACTATCTAAGAATGATTTAGATTTACTTCATTTGATTTTTTCTCCAAATCCTACCCAAGAACAAGTCGATAAATTCTTGCCCACTTATGACATTGAAGTAGCTGGTAGTTACAAAGCGTTGTTGTTGGCATATTTTGCAAAAATGCATCCTTATCTTAAATTTACCGCTTATGAAACACCGCGACTAAAAGGCTTATTGAATTTTTATAGATTTCAAAATTTAAAGCTAATATCTGAATTTATTAAAATTGGCAAGATTTTCAAAGAAAATAACATTGAAATGATGGTTTTAAAAGGCTTTGCAATGAAGTGTTTAAGACCAGATTTGTCAAGAGCGATGGGCGATATAGATATTCTTACTTTTGGGCGAGATTTTATCAAATCTTATGAGATTATCCAAAAAATGGGGTATAGAATGTCATTAGAGCCACATTCTATCGATATACATGAGCCAGATTCAGAAGCGGGGGTTTTGGATATACATAGGTGGGTAAATATAGACAATGGAAAAGGAGAACGCCTAAACAAATATTTGCTAAAAAGAGCTAAACAAGCAAAAATAAATGGATTAGATGTTTTAATCCCAAGCAATGAAGATTTGTTTTTTTTATCTCTTATCAATCTATCTAAAAATCTACGAGATAACACAAGCAAAGCGAGTACTTTATATGTGCTATTTGATTGCAAATACTTATTAGAACAGCCACATTTTGATTTCAACATAGTGTCGCAAAATGCCAAAATTACTCAAACAGAAAGCTTTGTTGGCTTTGGTGCAAAATTTATCAATACCATTATCCCAGATTTAATTCCACAAGAATTTTACCAAGAGAATATAACAAAATTTTGTATAGGTATTTTATTTACTAGATATTTTCGCGCTTTACAAAAAGTGGTGCGCAAAATCAAATTTAGCTTTATCGCTCAGGGTAAAATATCGTTATATTCTTATGCTAAAATAAAGCTATATTATAAGTTTTGCAAATATATAGCAAACAAAGATTTTATCAAAACAAAGGAATTTTTACTAAATCAACGAGAAAGGACGAAAAGGCGATGATTATCAAAAACCTTAGCCAAGAGAAGCTAAAAGAATGGACTGAGCGCATAAACAAGCACATTGAGGCAAATTTTTCACTAGTTGAGACAAAATTTGTAGATTTAGGCACTAAAATCGTGCAGATATTAAACTATTCAAAAAACTTTACGCCACTTATGCAAAAACAGCTCACTTACACGCTTAAAGATTTTAGTGAATTTAAAGATTCTGCACCAAATTATGATGCCACCATAGTGCTATGGCAAGAAAACAATGTCAATGAATTTGCAAAAATGCTAGATAAAGAATTTGACCCAAAGAAAAATATGAGATTGCGCATAGATATGATTTATTCAAAACAAAAACATATAGCCGTGTCAGTTTTTGATGAGAACTATTCGCATACGATTCCGCTTATGGATATACACGATACCTTTGTCAATCTTTTTGACAGAGATACAAATACATACTTTTATGGAGCGCAAAATTTAGAGCCAGAAGAGTTTATCAAACAAGGACATATCTTTGTCCAAATCTTTAACAAAATTCTACGCACGCTGACTTCAAACCTAGCTCACGGCGCAGTTGTAGGCATAGACGATAAGGGCATTTTGCTTTGTGCTAGAGGACAGCGGGGCAAATCCACACTAGCGGTTTTAT
Source organism: Helicobacter sp. T3_23-1059 (assembly GCF_053654515.1). Classification (NCBI taxonomy): domain Bacteria; kingdom Pseudomonadati; phylum Campylobacterota; class Epsilonproteobacteria; order Campylobacterales; family Helicobacteraceae; genus Helicobacter; species Helicobacter sp. T3_23-1059. Next base: position 84,551 of record NZ_JBSIUV010000003.1, read on the forward strand.
CGATGATGGAGGGCTTTGAGTATGTTTCAGATGATTATCTCGTGCTAGAAAAAGATGGCAAATCTCTATATACACACCCCATATACTCGATAATCACACTCTCCCCTAGAATGTATAACGAGCTATATGAGAAGCTAGAAGGCACTCGCTTTGTCTCAAACAACGCCAGAAAAGACAAATATGTCATCAATATCGCCAAATACCACCAGCAATTTCGGCGCAAATATCCCATAGAAGTCTGCGTATTTCCTGAGATAGTCGCTGATTCAAAGCCTTCGATTTGTTTATGTGATTCACAAGAAAAAGGACGCGCTATCACCCAGCTTATCCAATCCACAGTATCCCAAGTGCAAGATATTAACGACCGCGCCACCATACTCAAACTCATCGATATGGTAAAAGACTTTGAATTTTACAAAATCAATCTTTGTAGCGACATAGCGCAAAATACGCAGTGTTTGCGTGATTTTATCACCCACTACAAACGCCAAAAATCAAACATAAAGCTAGAAAAATGGCTCATAGACATTACCTTTGATATAGCAAATATCATCGATAGCGAGAATGGAATCATTTACACGATGAATCAAACCGCCACAAATATCTATGAAAATCTCATCAAAGGCGTTTCAAAAGAAGCAATCATAAGTGCGATAGAATCTAAAATCGCCACAAAGCACAATATCAAATGGCAAGTGGATAAATTAGCCCACGAGCTACATTCGCTTGGATTGCTTAGTAGCAAAGCCCCACAAACAAGCCAAAATAACGAGCCAAATATCAAATTTGACTTTTTAACCGAAAATCACTACAATATCTCTTTTTTAAAACACGAAAAACTTGGCACGATAGAGCTAATCACTCCAAATGCCACAAATAAAGGAGAATCAAAATGAGCTATATGCTAAATGACGAAAAAATGTTTGCAGATGTAACCGATGGTATCGCTATCATCATCAACTCTGAGACAGGTATCTACTATGGGCTAAACGCCTTTGGCACACAAGTATATGAAAATCTAGTCGCTGGGGCAAGTATGGAGGCTATATTAGAGGTAGCTAAAAAAATCCCAAATATCCCCGCAGACTTTGAAAACAATCTCAAAAAATTTGTAGATTCTATGCTAAGCTATGGTATTTTGGTAGAATCTAGCGCAGATTCGAGCGCAGAAGTCAAGCTAGATGAAGCTATCGCCAAAGAGGATAAATACGAACTTGATGTCAAAGAATACGATGACGCCCAAGAGCTACTTCTAGCAGACCCTATCCACGAGGTAAAAGAGGACACAGGCTGGACACCAGAAAAAGACTCTATCGGCTATACCAAAGAACAAACGGCAGAACGCGAAAAGAAAATGGAAGATAGTGAATGATAATTTTTAGATTTGAGTGGGTGGAATGAAAAATATCGCAATTCTGATTGGTAATTCTGACTATGAAAGTTTGGATAAGTTGCCTTGTTGCAATAAGGATATTAGCCTAATGCGACAAGTATTAGAATTAAGCAAAAAATTTGAAATTAAAGTATTTGAAAATTATAAAAGTGAAAAATTAAAAGAGGAATTAGCAGGTTTTATCCAAGACAATCAAAAAAGCAATCAAAAAATAGATGATTTGCTGTTTTATTACACAGGGCACGGCACTTTTAATAAACAATTTTCTTATTTGCCTATCAATTTTGACGAAAAAAGATATGAAACCACAAGTTTATCGAATGATGAACTTGATGATATGCTCAAAAGCTTAAATGCTAAATTGTTAGTGAAAATTATAGATGCTTGTCATTCTGGGCAACAATATATTAAAGACAAAGATGCAGATATAATCAAACAATATTTTGAGAAAGAAAAACATAGTTTTAATAAGTTGTATTTTTTCTTTTCATCATTAAGCAATCAATCTTCTTATGGCGATAAAGATGGAAGTAAATTTACGGTTGCTATTATAGATTCAATACTAAATCATACCGAAAATTCCATTCGCTATAGAGATGTTAAAAGTTATATAGCTGACTTTTTTCAAAACCAAGAGCAAACACCTTTTTTTGTTAGTCAAGCAGATGCTACTGAAATTTTTTTACCAGATTTAAAAATAATTAAAGAAAAATCTAAATCAAATTCAAAAATAAATAGCAATACAATAGATACAGCAAAAGAAAACGACAAAGTCGATGAGGCTAAAATCCTTAAATCTTTGTCTAAAAATTATATTACCAAAGATGAAGCAAAAAGTATTATCAGCAATATATTTAAAGAAGAATCTATAAAAAAATGTATCGAAACTAATCTATACGAGTTTGATATTAAACCATACAATAATTATTCTTGTGTCAAAAATATAGAAAAGTTATACAACGAAGTAGAAAAAAATAAAGAAAAATTTTTCATAAATATTACATATAAAGATGAAAAATATAAAACCATTGAAATGGTTCCCAAACCAAAAAAGCGCAACAACTTGTTTGGGTCGTATTATAATATTTGGGCAGAAATAAACCAAGAATATGTCGAAAAAGAAGTAGAAAAGGTTAGAAAAGTTGTCAGTGGTTTTTCGGCAAACGATGATATTACACCAATAGGTGTCTCTGTAACATTTATTCCTAAAAAAAATTTAAATGTTTTGAGTAGATATATTGTTAATATTGTAACTTTGCATAATGATATCAATATTGTTTTATATAGCAATTTAATAAAATGTGATAGGAATAGTTGGGATAGCTGGGATAATTTAAAAACAAAGGATTGGATAAAAAATGTTTGCACCTTTGGAGAAAGAGATAAAATAGATAGTTTAATAAAAGATATTTTACGAACATACTACCAAGAAATTAAAGTTGATATAGATAAAATAATTGCTAATGCTAATATCCAACAAGATGAGACAATAGATAAAAAAACTAACGCACGGAAATCAAATAATGCCTAAAATATCCGTCATTATCCCCGTCTATAACACCGAAAAGTATTTGCGTAAATGCCTTGATAGTGTTTGTAATCAAACTTTGCAAGATATAGAAATCATTTGTGTGAATGATTGCTCCACTGATAATTCACTACACATCTTACAAGAATACGCCCAAAAAGATAATCGAATCAAACTCATAAATTTAGCACAAAACAAAGGCGTAGCTGTGGCTAGAAACACCGCCATAGATGAAGCAAAGGGCGAGTATATAGGCTTTGTGGATAGTGATGATTATATAGACTTGGATTTTTATGAGAAACTTTATAACAAGGCAGTAGAAACAGGCGCGGAAGTTGCCATAGGGGGATGCTACATAGAAAATGAAAATGGAACAAGGCAAAAAAATATATTAGTTGATAATTTTTTACAGCAAGTTAGTAAAAATAAAATGGTTTTTTCTGAACTTTTTACTTTGGCAATATATAATAGACACTTGCTAAATAAATACGCAATAAGATTTACTAATGGATTGATATATGGTGAAGACAGAATGTTGCCATTGCAATCAAGCTACTATACAAATAAATTAAGCATTGCAGATGGGACATTTTATCATTATCGACACAATAATGATTCTATAACTAAAAGCAAAAAAAATGAGAGAATTATGCAGAGTTTTCTCGCGTATCATAAAATGGTGTTTGAATTTATAAGTAGCGTAGAATTATCAATGAATGATTATAGTTTGGTAGCAATGAGATTTTTTGGTGATTGTGTGCCGTTTATTTTAGAATTAGATGAATCTTTGCAGGAAAAATTCTATGCGGGATTTAAAAATGATATTTTCTCTTTGGTAATTGAAAATAAACTAAATGATAGCGAGTTATACACAAAAGTTGCGAAAATTTTGGCAACAGATGATTTGAGTCTGTATATAAGATTTGTTAAACAATTACACAATAAAAGAATATTTTCCTTGATAAGAGAATCTTATATGACAAAGGATAAAAATGTCTAAAGTCTCCATAATAATCCCCATCTACAATGTCGAGCGATATTTGCCAAAATGCCTAGATAGCGTGTGCCATCAAACTTACAAAGATTTAGAAATTATCTGTGTAAATGACTGCTCCCCCGATGATAGCCTAAAAATCTGCCAAAGATACGCCACCAAAGATAGCCGAATCCGCATCGTAGATAGAAAGCAAAACGGCGGACTATCCGCCGCTAGAAACTCAGGGCTAGAAGTAGCAAGTGGCGAGTATGTTTATTTTATCGATAGCGATGATTGGATAGATTTAGACTATATAGAAAAAATGGTAAGCGAAGCGGTAAAAAATAATGCAAAAGTCGTCCTAAATACTAACATACTCTATAAAATAAATGGTAGAGAATCTCAACACATGCCAGAATTGACAAAAAACAACATTTCTAATGTTTTTTTACCAGCTAATGAATGCGTGTGGAATGTGATTTGGAATGCTTGCGCGTATTTATGGAAAAAATCATTTTTAGATAGCATAAACGCGAGATTCCCACAAGGATATGTCATAGAAGATATGTATTTTCAGGCGATAACTTTGGCACAATTAGACAAAGTCTATGTAATGAGGGGGGGGGGGGCATATCACTATGTGGCAAGGGAAGGCAGCATAATGGAAAATTTCAAATCAAATCGACTTCATCATAACTATGACTTGTTAAAAATTTTTCATAAAGTGGTAGATGATTTGGAGCAAAAAGGTTTATTAAAAACTGCAAATATTAAGTTGTTTGTTTTGCTGAATATCGTTGGTAGTTTAGATGAAAAAATAGCACTTATCAAAGAGCTAAAAAATTATTTTTTAAGAATCAAAGATAAGGTATTTGCAAATCACAATTTATACAATGAGATAGAATTAGAATTTTTTAATGCTGTGCTAAACGATGATGAATCCGCATTGCAAACCAATTACCATAAAAAAATGATATTTGCTAGACTTAGAGCAACAAAAAGGGGTGCAAATGCCTAATATCCCCATATTTTTATCAAGCGATAATAACTATGCTCCATTTGTCGCCACGACAATCGCAAGTATATGTGATAACACAAAGTCATTTTGCGAATTTTATATCTTAGATGGCGGAATTACACAGGAAAATCAAGCCAAAATCTGTGAGCTAAAAAAACAATTTAGCAACTTTGAGATTGAGTTTATAAGGATTGATGTAGAAAAAGAATTTAAAGATATAGAATATCAAAATGCTTCACAATATGTAACAATATCAACATATAATAGATTGTTAATCCCGAATTTAAAACCAAACATCGATAAATGTATTTATTTAGATGTGGATATTATAGTATGTGGAGATATTGCCACATTGTATAATGAATCTTTAGATGATTATATGATTGGAGCTGTTTGGGAAGTATATGGTGAAAATAGCTTTAATATTGATAGGCGACGATATTTGCAATTAACGGAAACTCACAAATATTTTAATGCAGGAGTATTGCTAATAAATATTAAAAAATGGAGAGAAAATAATGTATCGAACCTTATCTTACAAAATGTAATTGAAAATAAAGATAGAATACAAATGGCAGACCAAGATGTCCTAAATCTGTTTTTTAATAACAATCAATATAAAGAATTGCCAATAAAGTATAATTTCTTAAATAAATATTTTATGGAAATAAAAATAGATAGTGAGGAGTTAATAATATGTCACTTTGTTGGCAATTATAAACCTTGGCAGATTGCCACTAATTATGAAATAGAACACTTGATGCCAAACCATAAATTATTTTGGCACTATGCAACTATGACACCATTTTATCAATATTTAATTTGTCATACATTAAATGAAAATGAAAGCAAAAAATTATTGAGGCACATTCATATTTTTAGAATAAAAAGGAGTCGAAATAAATTAAATTCAATTAAAATGGATTTTGGTTATTATAAAAATAGACAGACATTTGAAAATTTAGAAAAAAATGTTCAACATCATTTATCTAAAGAAGAACGACACAATATAATACGAAATTTCCTAATTAAAAATCGAAAAACAGAACAAGAAGAGCAATCAATATTGGTTGATAAATATTTGGACACTTTATATGAAAAACGAGCAAAAAATCCTTGTAACATCAATGAGCTAAAAGAAGTATTGATCAAAATATTAATAGAAACACAGCCTAAATATCATTTGCAAAAGTTGCTAAATAATAGCAATTTTTTATGGGGGATTAAAGATTTAAAAGGCATTTTGGCAAAAATCCACAATCAAAAAGACTTGTATATAGTAGAAACATCTTTTTTGCATTGCATTGTTAATGTAGCAAGTAGTTTTAGCAAGTTTCATCAAGAATATATCACAGGAATTGGATATATTGTAGATGATTTGACTGCTTATTATGATTCGACTCGATTAAGTCGTATGGAGTTGGTTTTAAATTCTGATTTTAAGATAGATGATTTACAGATAAAGCGAGCAAGGAAAATAATCAAAAAAATAATAGACAATAAAATCACAAAATACAATAATCAGCCAATCTATAAACCTAAATTTGGCAGAGATGGAGTAAAAAAAGTTTTAGTTATTGACCAATCCTATGCTGATTATTCGATTATCAAAGGTGGTGCTGATTATGATACATTTAAGTTAATGCTAGATACTGCGATTAAAGAAAATCCTAATGCAGATATTTTAATTAAAACCCACCCTGATACTTTGAGTGAAAAATCTTTAAGGCCACAATGCTATTATCAAAACATTCAAACAAAAGATAATATTTACCGAATTACCGATATGATAAATCCTATTTCAATGATTGAATATGTAGATAAAGTCTATGTTTGCACATCACAATTTGGTTTTGAAGCGTTGATGTGCGGAAAAGAAGTCCATACTTTTGGTTTGCCGTTTTATGCAAATTGGGGTCTAACTATTGACAATCAAAAACTTGCAAGGAGGACACAAAAAAGGACATTAGAAGAAGTTTTTTATATAGCTTATATTATGTTTAGCTGTTATTATAACTTCAAAACGAACAAGCCTTGCGAAATCGAAGAGGTTATTGATTTGTTGATTGAAACTAGAGAATCTTATTTTGAATCTCTAAAAAAATAAGGCTCAACCTGCCTTAAGTGGTGGATTAGATTGAGTCTTTGTGAATTGATAGGATAAAATATAAAGCATAAAATATGATTTACTTGACTTTTAATTAAATTAAAATTATAATTTCTCAATATATTTCTACTTTTTAAGTTAGGGACAAAGAAGTTGAAAAAGTATTGCGATAGATTTTCTAGTGTTTTGCGAGATGCGTTTATGAATGAAAAAGCTGAGGTCAAATCAAGTATCCAATACATATACAAGGCTGTTAAGGCTTATAGGGCAGTGAATGTTAGTGAAACCAAACAATATATTGAAAAAAGTGATTTTTATTCACAAGCGCAAAAACAAGGTGGAAAATTTGGAAATCCACCCAAAAAAGTTGCACTTACAATGTTTAGTTGCTCTTGTTTTTTTACTGAACAAAAATTGCTTGAAAAAGTAACAAATTTAAAGAGTCGAATAGATAAAGGTGAGAGCAAAATAGCAAAAGGAACTTTGAAATTTAGAAATGGTCCCATACTTGTAAATAAAAAGAAAGAGCATATAGATTGGTTTTTGTTTGAAAAAGCCGATGTAGTAGGAGATTTTGAGTTTGTGTAGTAGAATTTCATAGAAAGGAAAAAGTGATGGAACATTGGGTAAGCATAAATGACTTTGGAAATATATTTATGGAGCAAGAATTAGCTAGACTAGACATACCTTTTATATTCGTATGTTTAGATGACAATAATATAAGGTATTTGGCTTTATGCTATAATGATAGGGACTATAAATATATTTTAGCAAAATGCGATAGCTATTCTTTGATTCAAATCATAGAAGGAAAATTAAGTATAGATAGTTTTATTCAAAAATCAGATAAGATATTTTTGCTTGATTTGATTGATTGGGACAAGGCAATTATACAAGAAATGTTATATATAGATTTGTCTAATGAAGTATTGCCAGAGAAAGATACTTTCTTTACAATCAAAAATAAAAGTATAGACGAATATATAGAAAAACTAACAAATGAAATAATGGATAACCAATATAAAGTTGATGATAATTTATATGTTGGTACTAAAAATATTGAAAATAAACGAGAATTTGTAGAAAATATTGCAATTCAACAAATTAAAGATAGTGTTACGCTATGTAATAATATTCTCAATATTTTGCATTTACCACAAGTTGATAAAATTGACAATGTATCTAAAAATATCTACAAAATAGATAAAGGAGTTGCAAATGGACAAGGCAAAAAGGGCTATTTCACAAGCGCAGCCTAGCAATGCGTTTCAAATAAAAACCATTCAAGTGGGAGAATTTAAATTTAAACAAGTTGGGAAACTTGGCAAAGGTAAGTCGATTGAGATAAAACAAGGGGTTGGTGCTATTGCAGAAAAAGATAAAAACACTTACATAATTCAATCAAACATAGATATTTCGTTTTTACAAGGAGAGCAAGAAATATTTTATATCAAGTCTGCCATAGTCGGTGTGATTGGAGTTGAGTCTAATTTCAATGAAAAATTTCTTAATAATATGGTGGCGATAATGTATTCTTACTTGCGCCCTTTGGTAGCTCAAATGACCGTTATGGCAAAGTTACCTCCGCTTGATTTGCCACCACTGAACTTTGAAAATTTCAAAGTCGATGTCAAGCACAAAGATAGCTAAAATTTTAACAAAAAAGAGATTTGATGAACTTGTCAGCCCATATCCAAAGAGCGTATAAAGTTATAGTAGAAATACCATTTAGTGGAGTTGATAGTGTGGAGTTTGCCGAGCTAAACGCGCACAAGGTCGATGAAGTGAAGTATTTTATCTTTGGCGATAAGGCAAATCACTTTTCACTAGTAACTGAGAAAAGTGATAACGCGCTAAAATGCCCATTTTCATCGTCTTTTGGCATTGTTAGTGAGATAAGGCAAAATTTAGGCATAAAGTCAAAATTCAAAAGTAGGTTTTTGTATAAACTTTGTTAAAAATGATAATAAAGAATCCGCTTAAGGTGGGTTGAGTCAAATTTTAATATGGAGTGTAAAATGAATAGTCAAATAAAAAATACTTTGGAGGGAATCAAAAATTTCCCAACGAATATATATGGAATGCTACACATTTCAGGCGAAGAAGCAGTGAATAATGTTTATAATGCCATAAAGTGTGGTTTTCGAGCCATTGACGGAGCGCAGTCTTATTATAATGAACAAGAATTGGGGATGGCAATAAAAAAAGTCATTGAGGATAAAATCGCAACTAGAGATGATCTTTTTATTACCACAAAGCTGAGTTCTCATCGTGTCAATACTTATGAAAATACCATAAAATATATAAATGAAAGTTTGCAAAAACTTCAGCTAGATTATATTGATTTATTTTTAATCCACTTGCCAAGAGTAACGCCGGATGATAGCTGGAAAGATTTAAACGCACAAGCTTGGTGTGCAATGGAATATATGGTCAAATGTGGCAAAATAAAACATATTGGCGTGTCAAATTTTATGATTCATCATTTGACAGAATTATTTAAAACTGCCAAAATAAAGCCTTGCGTAAATCAAATAGAGTATTCAGCCCAATGGCAACAGCGTGAAGTTGTGGATTTTTGCAAAAAAAATGGGATTTTTTTGCAAGGTTTTTATGTAGGCGGTAACAATTTACGCGATAATAAAAAAGTCATCGAAATCGCCAATCGATACAACAAAACTCCAATGCAGATATTGTTAAAATATTGTTTAAGGGGGGGGGTTGTTCCAATTACAAAAAGTTCAAATATGCAACACATAAAATCTAATTTAGACATAATGGATTTTGATATTTCAGATGAAGAGGTTGCCATACTAGATGAGTTAAATTCTCATCCCGTTTCTGCGGAATGGGGGTTGCCAGATGATAAGTTTAATGTTTGGAGACGCGCTGACTGGAATAGAAAAGAGGTTTATAAAGTGAAAATTAAGTTATTTAAGGTTACAATAGTTTCTATTGATATTTCTACCAACATTTACAAGATATGGTTTTTTAAGTTAATTCCACTATTTTTACCCAAGAAGTTTTGTAATTTCAAGATGTATTATCGGAGGGCTAGATATAGCCAAGAATCAAAATACCCTAACGATTTTACACTAATCCCCAAAGATTTTCTTTAATAAGGAGCTAAAATGCCTATTATACCTGTGGAAATCATACAAAAACATAAAGCAAACAAAAATATGTTTTTTTGTCCTTACTGCAATCGAATGACAATTTCTCCCAAAAATATCAAAGCTGGGATAAAAATGTGTGCCTTATGCGCTTCATTTGAAAGACAAAGATTTTTGTATTTCGTGTATGAAAATCTTTTTTTAAATACGGATAAACCATTAAGGGTATTACATTTTGCACCTGAAAAGTGTATATATGACAAAATATCTAAAAATCCAAATTTAGCTTATACTGCTTGTGATTTGGAGCCTAAAAACTATCCATATATCAAAAATATCGACAAGCAAGATGGTTGCAACCTAACTTATGAAAATGATTCATTTGACATTATTATTCATAATCATATATTAGAGCATGTGCCTAATCCCATAAAATTGTTGCAAGAAAATTTAAGGGTATTAAAGCAAGATGGCATAATTATAGCCTCGATTCCGTATTATCCAAATGATTTATGTGATGATTCCAAGACAACGGACGAGGATAGAATCAAATATTACGGACAAGCTGACCATTTGCGTAAATTTGGACAAGATTTTTTAGATATTTATAGTAAATCTTTTAATATAAAGATGATTGATTCTGCTACCTATGAGGGGGGGGGGGAATTGACTAATGATGAGCTGGAAGCTATTGAAGCAAAATGCCAATCCTGCGATGATTTTTATTTTGTTGTAACCAAATAGTAATAAGGACTAGCACAATGAACGACAATCTAATATCCGTCATAATCCCTTGTCAAAATGGGACAAATTATCTAAAAGAAGCTATCGATAGCGTGAAACGGCAAGAAATGGATACCGAAATAATAGTCGTAGATGATGGCTCTACTGATGGCACGGCAAATCTTGCCAAACAAAGCGGAGCTAGGGTATATAGCATAGCACATTCTGGTTTATCAACTGCGCGAAATGTAGGGCTAAAAAATGCCAAAGGTGGTTTTATATTATTCCTTGACCACGATGATGTGATGAGTGATAATGCGCTAAAAACGCTATATGATGAGTTGGTAAGTGATGATACGCTTGGATATACGCAAGGTAAATTAGTAGATTTTATCTCGCCTGAATTGCCACAAAATGAAAAAGTCAAACTAAAACCACGAAAAGAGCCTTATGGTGGGCTTTTGACAGGTGCTTTTTTGTTTAGAAAAACCATATTTGAAGCGGTAGGTGGATTTGATGAATCTCTACAAACAGGGCAGGGTGTAGATTTTTTACTAAGATGTGATAATGCTAATGGGGGGGGGGATTTAAGACTAAAAAGCTTGATTTTATCACAACGATGCGCCGACTCCATACCACAAATATGGGCAGGACAATGCAAAACCAAGAAAACAAAGACTACTCCGCAATCCTCCGCGCAAAACTCTTGGCAAAAAAGCAAAAATAATCCCCTCATATCCATAATAATCCCCGTAAAAAACGGGGCAAACTACATAAAAGAAGCAATAGATTCGATAAAAAGTCAAAATATAGAGACACAAATCATCGTAGTGGATGATGGCTCTACGGATAATACAGCTGATATAGCCCAAAATCTAGGCTGTATAGTTATCAAACACGAGCACAACAAAGGGCAAGTCATAGCAAAAAACACCGCATTAAGATATATAGATAGCAATGGTGGTGGGGAATTTGTGATGTTTTGCGACCACGATGATTTGCTTACGCCAAATGCTTTGCAAACAATGCTAAAAGAATTTGAAATCGATAGTGAGCTAATGGCTGTAATGACAAAAACAAAAGATTTTATCTCACCCGAAATCCCAAAAGAAGAGCAAGAAAAAACAATCATAAAAAAAGAACCTTATTTTGGGCGTCTTGGCTCTTGTGCGCTTATCAAAAGACAAGTTTTTGAGATAATTGGGTTATTTGATGAATCTATAATGGCTGGTGAAATCATCGATTGGCAATCAAAAATGACTAACCATAATCTAAAAATTAAAAAGTTAGATTTTGTCTCTGCGCTTCGTAGGATTCACCTTACAAACTTTGGCAAGACGCATAAGCAAAAAGAGTATAAAGACTATGCTGCGCTACTAAAAAATAGAATCAAAGCAAATTCTACTAGTGCTAATATCGTTGGGGGGGGGGGGAATAGACACTATCTAATCTCTCGCTTTGTGTTACACTTTCGCACTGCTTCTTTTTCTCGCGCTCATATAAACGATTATACACATAATATAAATGTAAAAAATCTTACCAAAAATCTAAACGACCCATTTAACATAGTCCAAAAGGTTGAAAAATGCTATGGCAAAAAGATGATTCCGATTCGCGAAATTTACACAAAACAAGAATTAGCTCAACTTGAAAAAGTCAAAGAGTTTGAAAAATCCATACAAAAAAGAGAACATTATTTTTGCTACAAGGACTATAAATTGCCCGTGAATCTCTTTGAATCTTCGGTGTTTTATTACAAACACGGCATCGATACGCTAAAAACTAAAAGTGCAATACAAGACAAAGCCATCATCGATGTCGGCTGTCATATTGCTGATAGTGTGATAGTGTTTCGAGCAGATTTTCCAAACAATCCTATTTATTCATTTGAGCCTTCTAAAATCAACTATGAAATGGCTTTGCAAACTATCAAACTAAATAATACACAAAATGTTAAGATAGAAAATCTAGGGCTTGGAGACAAAGAATGTGAGCTAAAAATCCAATCTAACGATAATCTTTTGAAAAGTTGCGAAAATGCTATCTGTCAAAATGGCAATGAAATAGTCCAAATAACAACTTTGGATAAATATGTGGCGCAACATAATATACAAGTAGGGCTTATCAAAGTCGATATTGAGGGTTTTGAGCAAAACTTCTTAAAAGGTGCGAAAGAAACGATAAAATCACAACGCCCGATTTTGCTTATCAGCATTTATCATAATTATGATGATTTTTACAAAATAAAGCCAATGATTGAAGGTTGGAATCTAGGCTATGATTTTAGCTTATTTCAAGGTGTGCAAAATAGTGGTCCCATAGCAGTTGAGACTTTGCTAGTGTGTGAAATAAACAAGATAGACAATTAACAAATATTTTGTTATAATTTTTGGCTTTTGTGGCAACAACTAAAATTTTAAGGATAAAGCTATGGAAAAACTAATGGCACAATACAACATAGATGATGTATTTTTCAAACGATACATACAAGAAAACGCGCGACAAAGACTCGGAATGGAGATGCATAAATTTTTATTTTTTAAAGAGGGTAGATTCATAAATCCTATGAAAAAAAATGAGATTTTGCAAAACTATTGCAAGGAAGAATGTGATGATTTCTACAACAAAGGGATTTTAAATATCCCCCAAGTAGAGTTTTGTATCACTACAAAATGCACACTAAAATGCAAAGATTGCTGCGCTTTGATACCTTCATTTAATTCATCTTGTCATATAGATATGTCTTTTGAGGATTTTAAGCTATATTTAGACAGACTTCTTGACAATAATGGGGGGGGGGGGAATGTGAATCTAATCCGCCATTTTGTCATACTAGGCGGTGAAACACTACTAAATCCACATTTGCCACAAATGATAGACTATGCTTGTAAGCAAGAAAAAATCTTTATTGTGCAAGTGATAAGCAATGGCACGATGAGGCTAAAAGATAAACTTCTACAATCCCTAAAATCAAACAATAAAAAATGCTATGTTTCTTTGAGTGATTATTCGATAAATGAAAATCTAAAAAAGATTCTCAAATATGATGAAATAAAAGAGACGCTAAAACAAAACGACATAAAGTTTCAAATGGCTGAAAACAAAGAATGGGTAAGCGAAAAAGGCTTTGCCAAACAAAAAAGTAGCGATGAAGCAACAAGACACAAGATAAAAAAGTGTTTTCGCTCACAATGCAACTGCGTGATGAATGGTAAGCTAGATATTTGCTCAAAAAGTGCTGGGGCTAGGGAGTTAGGACTTTTTGATTTTAAAGACTTTATCGATATAGTAAATTCTACGAATCTAAAAGAGGATTTGATAAAGTTTTATCAAAACGACACTTATGATGCGTGTGGGCATTGTATTTTGTCTGATGAGAAAATAAATCCTGCGATTCAAGAGGTGGCAAAAAATGGATAGAAATAACATAATAGCTACTGAAATTGGGGGGGGGGGCGAGATGATGCCTGCCATAAAACTTATGGAGTAATTATCCCTTGGGTGTATTATGATAGTGGATTGGCGTGGATTTTTAGTGTCGGTATAAATATGATTGCGGAGGCAATAAGGCTTGGATATACGCCAATAATTGATATGCAACACCACGACAATCAATATTTCAAAGATGGACGAAAATTTAAAGATAATGTTTGGGAGTATTATTTCAAGCAACCTTGCGGGGTAAATCTTGATAACATTGCAAGGATAAAAGATAATGCTCAAATTAGAATTTTTACACAAGATTATTTCATAAGAGGCGAATATGTCCCTATAAAAGTGCCTAGAAAAAAAGATGAAGCGGATAATTTTCCGCATAAAGCTATTATCGGTAAGTATTTTGGTTTGAGCGATGAAGCAAAATCCTTTGTCGATAAAAATATAATTAGAGCATTTGGTAAAATTGGCAAAGATGAAAAAGTGCTTGGGATTTTGTGTAGGGGAACGGACTATGTATATAAACGCCCATTTGCACACAAAATACCTGCCACACCAGAACAACTCATCAAAGAAGCAAAAGAACTCAAAGAAAAATTTGGCTACACAAAAATATATGTCGCTACGGAGGATTTGGATGTTTATGATAAATTTAAAAAAGAGTTTGGCGACTTAATGCTACCAAATACACAATATATGTATAGACGATATAAAAATGCGGATACGAAGTTTTTAGCGGAAGTAAAAATAGGGCGTGAAAATCATAACTATAGACTAGGTATGGAATATCTAGCATCTATGGTTATGCTATCAAAATGTAGATTTCTTATAGCAAACTGCCGATGTGGTGGGCTTGATTTTGTTTCTACTTTTTCAAATTTTTATCAAAGTATGGATTTTGTGCATATTTGGGATATAGGCAATTACGGCGTATGCAAAAAAGTAAAATATAACAATATCTTTGAAAGGCTATTTTCAGTCAAAAATGAGCAAAATGAAAATATTGTCCGCAAGGTTGTTACGCTATTTGGGCTAAGGATTAAGCTTAAAAAGAAAATCTTGTAAATTTTTAGATAATTTAGTTGTATCGTGTGTCGTTTTGTTGTGCCATTAAGCTAATATAAATCAAATAATGCTAAAATTTCGATTAGTTATATTAGTGTCAAGGAGAAAACAATGAAACCAACAATTTTCACATTTTGGGCTGACAAAAACAAAATGCCTGAGTATATCAAAATGTGCATTGATAGCTGGAAAAAGCACTTGCCAGACTATGAGATTATCATTTTGGATTATTCAAATTTAGATGAGTATATTGGCAAAGATTTTTACGACAAGATTTTGTTTGAAAAATTTACCATTTTTCAGCAATCTCACGCCATTAGAGCCGCCGTGCTTGAAAGATATGGCGGGATTTGGCTAGATGCTTCCACTATCGCTACAAGCCCAAATATAGAGAATCTTTTTGATGATAGAGCTGAGCTAAATATATTTGAGTATAGGATAGCTTGCATAAAAGCCAAACAACACGCCAAAATCCTAAAAAAATGGATTCGTGGGATTAGATTTAATCTTTTTAAATATAAGCATTTATTTGACTTTTATTTCAAATATTTTCCTTACCAAACGCGCAATATGCTTGATTGGGAGTATCTTAGCAATAGGATTCTAAGAAAACTACTCAAAACAAAAAACAAAAATTTACTAAACAACATAAGCATAGCAGAGTCAAAAACCCACCCTGATATTTTGTGGGATAGACAATGCAATCGCAGAAAATTTGAAAAATATCCTAGCGAAGGATTTAATCATTTTTATATCAAAAATGATTTTAGCGACTACGCAAAAGCAAATAATAATGGACTAATCATCTTAAATCACTCGTGGATGCCTAGAAAATACGCCACTTTCACAAGAGATGAGATTTTGCGACAAAATAATACTTTGTCAAAATTATTATCTGAAAATATATAAGGAACAGATTTGGACGCAGTAAGCACACAGCAAAATCAACACAAAAGGATTTTTACCTTTTGGGAACCATCCCAAAATATGCCCCCTTATATCAAATTTTGCATAGAAACTTGGCGCAAATTTTTGCCCGAATATGAAATAATCATTGTAGATTACTCTACGCTTGATAGATGGCTTGGGAGGGGATTTTTTGATGAGATTTTGTATAGTGATTTTTCTTTGCCTATGCAGGCTGATGCGATAAGGTGTGCGCTTTTGCACCGATATGGTGGGCTTTGGCTAGATTCGGATACTATTATTACTTCAAATGATATAAGAAAGATTTTAGAGATTCAAACAGAAGTTGTGATGATTGATTCTCATTTGGCATTTATCAAAGCAACTATTGGGGGGGGGGGGGGTGAACTACATACTAAAATCTTGGCTTATAGATATTAAAATCGCATTAAAGATTCATAGGCTAAAAATAACCAAATTTCACAAAATTTTATGGCGTTTAGTAAATCGCAAAAAACACCGCATAGCAAAAAGGCTTGGGCAGTGGGATTATATCGGTAATAGCTTGTTGAGTAGATATTTGAAAACAAAAAATGGATATGTGAAAATCAATAGAGATAAAATCAATGCTTTGCCAGAAAATGAATATCTCAAAGATTCGCAATATATTATTAGAAATTATCAACATTTTTATTTTGAAAATGATTTTTCGCTAGAAGTGATGAAAGAGACAAAAGGCATAATCTTACTGCATAATTCTTGGACTCCACAAAAATTTCTCACAATGAGCGAAAAAGAATTTTTAGAGCAAGACAATACACTTGCAAACATTTTGAAAATCATCTTAAAGAAGGAATAAAAATGGACTTTATAACAATAAAACCAAATGACAAATGCTTAGTTTTAGCCCCACACGCAGATGATGAGAGTATCGGCTGTGGTGGATTATTGCTAAAATATCCAAATAATTTTGAAGTCGTAGTTTTGACCGATGGTGGCAAGGGGGGGGGGCAAAAATGATAGTGAATAATCTATCATTGCGACAAGGCTTAAAGAGTTGCAAGAAACGATGACTTTTGCCAAAATCAAAACCTATCGCAATTTGATGATAAAAGATAGGGAAGTGCATAAAAATTTAGACAAAATCGATACTCTAAATTTAAAGCAATATGACTATGTTTTTGTGCCAAATGGCTATGAGATGTAAATAGACCATCACCCTATTTTGTCTTGTGTAAAGCGGATTTTGAGATTTTGGCAAAAGACAAAGATAATTGCCTATGAAGTGTGGTCGCCATTGCCAAATCCAAACTTGTATTTAGATATTAGTGATATTGTAGAGAAAAAGCGTGAGTTAATTTCGCATTATAAAAGCCAAATCAAACACAACGACTATGCAAACAAAGCCATATCGTTAAATCATTATCGAGGCTTACGCGTTGGATTGCAATATGCAAAAGCGTTTTTGATGGAGCAAACTTTTGCTCAAAAATTTGGCTTTTGTATCGTAAGGACTGAAAAAAGAGTGTTTGTAAAATTTCTTGGGATAAAAATTAGGATAAAAAAATACAAATAGCAAAAGAAAATCATTTGCTAATTTAAAATGTAATTAGAAATTTTATTCCCAATCCAAATAAATATTTGTGATATTTTTATCCGCGATTTGTGCCTTTAATGCGGATATTTTCGCATTTGGATTGTCAAACAATCGCTCGTGGGTTTCTACCATAATATACTCGACATTTTTATGCAAATCTTGCGCGATAAAGGCGTCTAACACTTCAAATTCCGCGCCTTCAATATCTAGCTTTATAAAGTGAATCTTGCCGTGCTTTGCGACAATCTCACGCACAAACGCACAAAAATCAATCATCTCCACTTCATAGCCACTACTCTCTTGTGTCTCTTCGCAATAATTTGTCCCAAACTCCACGATACTTGCACCTTGACTTACCATATCATCAAGCAAAGTATAAAAAATTGTTTTCGCATTTTTAGTCGCAATCGCAGATTCACTCAAAATAAAACGCGGATTGTCTTTGTAGAGATTGCGCAAAAACGCGCAAAGATAGACATTTGGCTCAAAGGCATAGACACTTCCGCCACAAGCAAGGGCAATATCGCTAAAAACGCCATTATGGCAACCGCCATCGATGAAAATTAGCGATTCGCCATTTTGGCAACGCAAATAAAAATCATAGAAAATTTTGTGGTATTTATAGGCAATATGGGCTCGATTTAATAAGAATCTAAACGCATAAAAACTTTGATTAGAATCTAATCTATGATTTTTTCTCATTACATCATAAAATACATTTAAGTCTTGTTTTGAAATAGTTTGATTGAATCTACCCTCAACAAAATTAGCAAATTTTGTGCTTTTCACATACTCAAAAATTTTCTTATTACAAAAGAAAATCTCGCGCCTACCATTGCTATGATTTACTTTTTTAAACATAATCCATCCTTTTATTTTAAAATGTGTTTATGTGCAATATTCACAAGGTGCGTATTTAGGCACATTGCTCATCAAATCTTTGCGCATTTTTATAAAGCGTTCATTCATAAATAAGTCAAATATATCACTTTTATTTGCATCGCCAAGTATAAAATTTTGATGAGATTTTTCATCGCTACGCATATTACAACAGGGCATCACAAGTCCATTGTAATCGATATAAATCTCGTGCAACGGCGCATAGCAAGGATATGTTCGTTTCTTTTTGTTAGATTCCAATGTCCCAGCGCGATTTACCATCTCTGCGTCTGGATTCCAGCATTGGTAGATTATGTCTATGCCTTTATAGAGTAGTTTTAATTCATATCTTGCTATATCATTGCGGGTAATTTTGTATTGTAGCCCTAATTTACGCGCTTTTGCCTCCATTGCTGTCTCTACGCTCTTAATATCAAATTGTTTATTTTTCTCAAAATAATAAGACATTACTATGAGTGTAACACCTGCATCGCGTAGCGCGTCTAAATATGCTCTATCTAAATAATCGCCATTGGTATAAATCCCAAGCTTTGCGCGTGGCAGTGCACTTCTAGCCTGTTTTACGCGCTTTAAAATTAAATCTTTATTTGCCAAAGGCTCATTAAAGCGATGAAAATTAAACAATTTATCATAATCAATTTCTGCTAGATTATTTATGAGTTTTAGATAAGTTGCCTCTGGTAATTCTATGCTTTGAGACTTCCTATCGATAAGAGAATTAGGACAAAACCAACATTTACGATTACAAAAAGATGCGATTTCTATTTCGATTATACGCACATTTTGCTTGAAAATTTGCTTTTTTAGCTATCTATCATTATTGGGGGGGGGGGGCGTTATAAGGTTAGCATATTGTCCCAAAGCTATATATTGGGATTTATCCAAAGCTTCTAATATTGTGTTCCTAAAATCACGCCTATATTTGCTTATAGGTATCCACCTTGCATATTTTTTGACTTTGTCTCGTGCGTTTTCAACAATATCAATAATATCAATAGCTCCTTAATTTTTCAAAAACACAAAGATGAAACATGGGATTATAACATACTCAAACTTAAAAGTAAAGTGAAGCAATAAATTCTCTTTTTTGATTCCACTAAATTTAGTAAGCCTATGTTAATCATAACTACACAAGCTTTGAATGCCTTTGATATGATTTTTGCCTTTTTTAAACTCATTTTTAGAGTGCTTGACTCGATAATGATCCTTTATCTAACGGCTTACCTTACGAGTATATGGAAGTAAAAAAACAATGGTTTTTGCCTGCTTCTCTATCTATTTTGCCTCACACTCTCTTTGTGCCCAAAATCTATATCAAAATCCCTGCGTTCATCTATTTTTATCTCGTCTTGCGTTTTTTGAGATTTTCTCACACTCTTTTAAAAATCAGCGAAGTATTTATCCCGCCAAATGCAAAATTATTATTCATCACAAAATCTGTGTTTATTGATTTTGGTTCGCGCAAATACCCCAAAGAAGCGCAAGATTTATCCACCTCTTTCAAATTTATCGTAGGATAAAAAAGATTATCCCTCATCATCTCTATACTAGCGATACTCTCTATGCTACCGCACGCCCCAAGCGTATGCCCTAGATAGCTTTTTAGCGAGCTAATGGGGATAGATTCCCCAAAGACTTCATTTGTCGCTTTTGCTTCGGCTATATCTCCCCATTGCGTAGCGGTAGCGTGGGCATTTACATAGCCTATTTGGTTAGGGCTTAGCCTCGCATCTTTTAGGGACATTAGCATTGCTTGCTTCATCGTTTCACTTTGTGGGTGGGTGCTATGCGCCCCATCACAATTGCTGCCAAATCCCACCACTTCAGCGATAGGCACTCCTCCTCGTTTTTGTAAGCTAGATTCACTCTCTAGCACGACATATCCCGCCCCCTCTCCTATGACTAGCCCATCTCTCGCACTATCAAAAGGTGCGGGGGTTAGCTTAGGCATATCGTTTTTTTGACTTGTCGCGTAGAGAAAATCAAAAGTGTAGGCTTGACTAGGGCATAGCTCTTCAGCTCCCCTGCTATCATAGAATCTATAAGCCCAAATTTTATCGCCTCATACGCCTGCCCTATGGCGACACTCCCGCTAGCACACGCACACGAAGTGGGGATAACGCGCCCATTTAGCCCATAAAAAATAGCGATATTTGCAGCGGTAGTGTGGGGCATACATTTTATGTAAGTATTGGCATTGCAATTATGAGGCAATCCTAAAAACATTTTTGCTAGCTGAAGTGTAGAATCTGTGCTACCCGTGCTAGAGCCACTTGCTACGCCCATAGAGCCGTTTTGGCATTCTTGGTTTATTTCGCCATTTTGGGCTAATCCTGCGCTTTGCAATGCTAGCCCTGCGGCTTCTATGGCATAAAGAGAGATTGTGCCACAGCTTCGCATTTGTTTCCTGCTCCAATGACTTGGCGGAGCGTAGTTTTTTATCGGGCAAGCAAGTTTTGAGCGCAATTCTTTGTGGATTTCCCACTCTTTTATGTAAGTAGTCGCGTTTTTGCCCTTTGCTAGATTGTCTCTCATCTGCGCCCACGACTTGCCAAAAGCACAATCGCCAAAGCACTAAACACTACCAAAGAAATTTGTACCCATTTTGGAATCCTAAATATTTCTTGCCATTCCTGCCTTTTTGTCATTGTCTATTCCTTATCATTTTTTTAAATAAATGTTGCCCAAAATTTTTATCCTAAAATTTTGCAAAATCTTAGGATAAATTTTAATCAAAAACAAAAACCACGCATTATACAAAAAAAACAATCACAACAAATCAAAAAGTGGATAAATGCAAATCAAACAAATGCCACCCCTACATTAAAATGCAATAAAATTTGACAAAACTCAACAAAATGCAACAAAATGCAACCTACCCTTTTTAAATGCCATTTTAAACGGCTAAATTAAGCTAATAAATATTATTTAATCTTACAAAAATCCCTTATTGCTTCGATTTTGTCGGTTTTTTCCCAGCTAAATTCACTTAGTTCGCGTCCAAAGTGTCCATACGCTGCGGTTTTGCGATAGATTGGGCGAAGCAAGTCAAGCGATTCAATTATGCCTTTTGGTGTGAGGCGAAAGGTGTTTTTCACGCATTCAGTCAGCACAGAATCTTCCACTTTACCCGTGCCTTGCGTATCTACCAAAATCGATACAGGCTCTACCACGCCGATAGCATAAGCGAGTTGCACCACCGCTTTGTCGCATACACCACTTGCCACGAGATTTTTTGCCACATAGCGAGCCGCATACGCCGCGCTTCTATCGACTTTGCTAGGGTCTTTACCGCTAAATGCACCGCCTCCGTGCGGACAGCTCCCGCCATAAGTATCCACGATAATCTTGCGTCCTGTAAGCCCCGCATCGCCTTGCGGTCCGCCGATGACAAATTTGCCTGTGGGATTGACAAAGTAGCGGATATTATCGCTTAGATATTCGCGTGGCAGGACTTTTTGGACGATTTCCTCTATCACGGCGTCTTTTAAGTGATTTTGCGCAGTCTCAGGGCTATGTTGTGTAGAAATCACAATCGTATCAATCGCTTTTGGCACGCCATTTTCATAGCGCACGGTTACTTGAGATTTGCCATCAGGTCGGAGAAACGGCAGAGTGCCGTCCTTGCGCTTTGCTGCCAAACCTTCTGTCAAGCGGTGTGAGAGCCAAATAGGCAGTGGCATAAGGCTAGGCGTCTCCCTACACGCATAGCCAAACATAAGCCCTTGGTCGCCAGCACCGATTTCGCCATCTTCCCTATCCACGCCTTGATTTATATCAGGGCTTTGCTCGCCTATGCCATTTAGCACCGCACAGGACTTGTAGTCAAAGCCATATAGCGCGTCTGTGTAGCCGATGTCTTGCACTACTTCACGCGCGATGTCTTGCATAGGTGCGTAAATGCTCGTCTTTAGCTCACCTGCAATGACGCAAAATCCATTGCTTAGTAGCGTTTCGCACGCCACACGCGCACTTTTATCGCGCCCTATGATATAGTCTAACACCGCATCGCTGATTTGGTCAGCCATTTTGTCTGGGTGTCCCTCTGTAACGGACTCGCTTGTGAAAAGAAAAGATTTTGTCGCCATTTGGATTCTCCTTTTTTATTGGTTTTTAGCATAACATTTGCCAAAAAGTATCATAAAAAATAACAAACTCATATTGTGTTTATCATTTTTTTCAAACTTTTGCCCGTAATGCTAACCAAATTTTATAAATAAAATGCACAAACACAATATGAGTTTGCGCAAAAAATCTACAACATATCGCTTTTAGATTTTGTATAAAAACTTATGCTAGAATCCACAATTTTATGCGCTTGCAAAATGTGCGCTCGCAAAAATCCATACCAAAATCCACGCAAAAAATCTACACCAAAATCTACAAAAAGGAAGCAAAATGATACAAATCGCTCATAGCCCCGATGCTGATGATATTTTTATGTATTATGCGATAAAGTTTGGGTGGGTGGATACAAATGTCAAATACGAAAATATCGCGCTAGATATAGAAAGCCTAAACCGCGCTACAATCGATGAAATCTATGATGTGAGTGCGATTTCTTTTGGGCTATATCCGCTTGTGAGAGAATCTTACGCGCTTTTGCGCACGGCGGTTAGCTTTGGCAATGGCTATGGACCAAAGCTAGTAAGACGCAAAGACAAACAACTAAAGCATAATTTCAAAGTCGCCCTAAGTGGCAAATACACCACAAACGCGCTACTTTTTGGCATAGCTTATCCGCAAGCCCGCGTAGTGTATAAAAATTTTTTAGAGATAGAATCAGCTGTGCTAAATGGCGAAGTCGATGCAGGCGTGCTAATCCACGAATCGATTTTAGATTTTAGCGATGAGCTAGAAGTGGAGTGTGAAATATGGGATATATGGCACAATCTATCAAACGACATCGCAAAAGAGTCCTTTGCAAAGGATTTAGAGGGGCTGTGGGAGCAAAAGGATTTGAGCGAAAATGAATGTCTGCCACTGCCACTAGGCGGTATGGCTCTGCGCCGCTCCCTCCCGCTAAATCGTGCCATAGAGGTAGAATCTATCCTCACAAAAGCCGTGCAAATCGCCACAAATAATAAACCCTTGCTTTGCTCTATGCTTTTAGGACGCAATCTTATCCGCGTAAATGCCGACAAACTAGACACCTATCTAAATCTTTACGCAAATGCAGAATCTATCTCATTAAGCAAAAAGCAGATTTTAGCACTAAATGTGCTTTTTGCGCTTGGCTACAAACACGGCAGATACGACAAAGCGATAAATGCGGAGGAGTTTTTTATCCCGCGTGAATATGTGGATTTGCGAAATAGCTAAGCACTTTGCGTAAATGTTTTGATTTTGAGTAACCGCCTTGCTTTGGGTAAAATGCTCTGATTTTGCATAATTACTTTTCTTTTCTTTGCTTTGCTTTTGTTTTGCGTAAATGCCTTACTTAAACAACCACTTTACTTGCAATAACTTCCCTGTAATAACAACAAAAACCACACAATAGAATCTAAAATATCTTAGATTCTAGCCATTCATAATGCCAAAAAACATTCTTATAAAATCTTTTTTACAAAATCTTTCTTGCAAAACCTTCCCCCCTTTTTTTTACATTTTCAAACATTCATAAAACCTCTCATAATTTCTTACAAAACAAGATTTTTTTAAAAATTTAAAATTTTTTTTTTTGCTTTTAAGCAAAATTTAAAAAGGGGGGGGGGTAAAATACGCACTTGTTTTTTTGAAAATTTGAAAAAAAAACAAAAAAATCTAAGTAAGGAGAAATGACAATGAATATGTCAAAAATTTTAAAAATAGCCATAGCATCAAGCGTGGCAAGCGCGCTGGCTAGTCAAAGCGCGTTAGCAGAGCAAAGCGGAGTCATCATAGGAGCTGAAGTAGGATATGGTGGGGCTAGCGTGCGAGATTATGTCTCATATAGTGAGACGGTCATAGGCACAGCTCAAACATATAATAGCAGTTGGACTACCAAATATGACGGCGGAGGCGTAAAATACGGATTTATCGTTGGTTATAAACATTTTTTCACGCCAAAACTTGGCTTAAGGGCTTATGCAAATATCTCTGCTATGCACCCCTCTTTGACTACTAAAGAAAATGTAGCAAATCAATGGAAAAAAGTAAGCGCGACAATGCTAAATTATGGTGTGAATGTGGATTTTTTGGGGAATTTTATATCGCTAGAAAAGATTGATTTTGGTGGGTTTGTAGGGCTTGGGCTTGGCGCAAACACTTGGCTAGGAAAAAGCATAGATGATTATCAAAAATTTATCGATAGCGATGGATATGGCTGGAAGCTAAATAAAACAGGGTTTGATGTCGCGCTAAATGTGGGACTAAGGGCAAATATCGCTAAATATCACGGCATAGAGCTAGTGGCACGAGTGCCATTTGTCGCTACAACGATACTAAACAAAAGTGCCACAAATGCGCAAGAAGGCTATAACACAGAGCGAGAATTTCGCAAAGACAATCTGCATAATCCATATAGCATTAGTTTGCGCTATGTGGTTAGCTTTTAAATCGCTTAAATCTTTGTCCTTACGCTTAAAAATGACAAAGATTTTGTGCGCAGTGTCGTGCTAGCCTTATAAGCGCAAACTACCCCTGCAAGCGAAAAATGAAAAAATATTT
>NZ_JBSIUV010000004.1:0-103137 GCF_053654515.1 Helicobacter sp. T3_23-1059
CAAAATAGCTCAAATTTCACACTTTCTTTGCCTACAAACCCACAACCAAACTCACAAACACCACAAAAAAAACTTGCAAACTCCATATCACACACCCTGCAAACGCCATTGTTTTTTGATGTGCCAAATGCGACAAAATCTGCCCACGCAAGCACAATCATCGATATATCAAACTTGCAACAAAAAAACAACGATAATGCCACAAATATGTTGCTATATTTTGCAGGTAGCAGAGAGGGGGCTAGCGATGTTTGTATTTATCAAAGTTTTTTTGTGCAAAAAAATGTCGCCACGCTAAACAAAGATAGCTTTTTTTGGAGCGAGCCAAAAGCGATTTTGTGTCCGCAGGATTTGTCTAAAATGAGTGGAAAATTTATCAAAAAGCTAGGAAATCCTGTGAGTTTTGTGGATAGTTTGGGTAGGGTGCATTTGTTTGTAGTTGGAGTGAGTATGGGTGGCTGGGCTACTTCTAAAATCTATCATTTTTTGTTTTTAGATTCTCTTAAACGCGTGAAATTTGTGCGCGAATTGCATTTAAGCCCGATTCTAAACCTATCACACCTTGTGCGAAATCCTGCGATGATACTAGAAAATGGCGATTTTATCCTACCTGTTTATAATGAGTTTGCCAAAAAATATCCGCTTTTGCTTTATGTAGATTCTACGCTTGTGGCTAAAACTAAATTTAAGCCTATTTTGCCACGCTACGCGTTTAGCTTCCCAAATGCGATAAATCAGCTCCAGCCTAGTTTTGTCCCGCTAGATTTTGATTCATTTTTTGGCGTGTTTAGAAACTACAAAGGCGATAACATAATGAAAACCGCACTTTGCAAAAAAAAAGCAGATTTTGACAAAAGCAAGTGTGAGATTTTGCGTAGCAATTTAACAAATTTTGATTTTTCTTCGGTGCTTTTTAGACTAGATTCTACTGTGTTATTATTGCATAATCACGCAAAAAGCGTAGGTAGCAATCCTAGAGAGGAGCTGTGGCTGTATAAATTACAAAAATCTAACAAGCAAGATAAATTTGCAAAATCTAGCGTGCAAAATGTAAATGTGGAGGATTTTAGCTTGCAAGATTTTGGTTTATATAGTGATTTTAAGCAGGTGGATTTTATCCCCATAATAAAAATCGATGAGTTGCTAGGGAGGGAAGTCTCTTATCCTAGCGTGGCACAAAATAGCGAGTTTGTGCATATTTCTTATACTTTTGGGAGGGAGCATATCCGCACGGCTATTGTGCCAAAAGCATATATTTTGCAAAAACTCACAAAATCTAACAATCCAAAATCCAACAACGCAAAATCTACAAAAAAGGGGCAAGCACGATGAATGAAATCAATATCTTTGCAAACCAAATCGCAATAAGTCTCGTGCTTGTATCAGTCGCGCTATTTTTAGCACAGAGATTTTTGCGAAATCTTTTAAGCAAAATCATTTTTTGCGTAGCGGGATTTTTGTTTTTGCTTGTGCCGTTTTTAGATTTTAGTCTAAGTGGATATGTGTATGCGCTTTTTGGCACGCCTAGCGTGCTTTTGGTGATGGTGAGTGTGTGGAGTGGCGTTTGGATTTTGATAAAAGATTCTATGTTTTTAAGGCAAATTTTTGGGAATGCGAAATTTTGGGAAACAGAAAATTACGATGAAAAAAATTACGATAAAAAAAATTGGCAGGCAAAAAATTGCGAGGCAAAAAGTGGTGAGGCAAAATTTTGTGATAAAAATATGTGTGGCAAAAATTTTTGGCAGGCGAATGTGAAGTTGCCATTTTTTACTTTTTTCTTTTTTGATTCTCCCCTGCTAAATTTTCGCGCAAAATTTGTGATTTTTGTCGTGTGTTTAGCGGTGTATTTGGAATTTTTGGGAGGTAGTTTTAGCATTAGCGGATTGCTTAGTTTGTGTGGATTTGGGGGGAGGTGGCTAGATTTTTATTATGCAGATTATCAAGCGGTAGTTTTGTGGATTTTTGCTTTTTTTGCATATTTTATTAGCAAGTGTTTTGGGGTTAGTTTGGTGTGTGCACTGCTAGTTTATCATAGCAAGATTTTGGGGGATTTGCCTGCGTGGGATTATTGTTTTGATGTGTTTTTGTGGGCTTATTGCGGGGTAAGTGTAGCGTGTGCGTTTGGCAAATCTGTCATAACGCATTACACATTTAAAATCGCTCAAAGTAAAAAATAGTTTCTTAAACATATCGTGGAATCTAACTAAGCAAAACCGACACGACTGCTACAAAAAGCAGTGAAAGAATTGTAGGCAAAAAAAGCAAATAGATTCTTACATTATGACATTTTGTATCATAATTAAAAATCTATTTAAAAAGTTATCAAAAAAAGCATTTGAAAAACTATACAAAACATTAAGGGCTTTGGTGGCAAAGCCCTTACTAGCGCATTTTCTATGCTATCAAAGTTTTATCGCTATTGAAGCAATCTAAGCACATTTTGTTGCACTGCGTTTGCTTGTGCCATAGCAAAGCTACCGCTTTGGGCTAAAATGTTGTGTTTAGAGAAGTTCGCTGATTCGCTAGCAAAATCCACTTCGCGGATTTGAGATTCTGCGGCTTTGACATTGACTTGCGTTACGGAGACATTATTTACGGTTACGACAAGTTGGAGCTGGACAGAGCCTATGTCTGCGCGGATTTTGTCAAGCTGTGCGCGTGCAGAATCCGCCATATCCATAACAAGCATTGCGCCTTTTAGTGTCGTTACGCCCGCACCGATACCTTTCCAATTCAAATCCGCTTGCGCGACATTGCCATTTGCGCCATACGCACTTGCGACATTTGCCCCAAAGATTCCGCGTAGCTCGCGCAAATTTGCCGTGTATTCTGCTGTGCCTTGCGCGGAGTGGAACCCCACATGGCTATAATTTACCCCGCTTACCAAAATATCTCGCGCATCTGTGCGGATAAGTGTTAAGCGTCCTATGATTGCGTGATTCCAGCCAGAGATTCCGTTGAAATCCCCGCCACCAAACACCGTCGCAGCATCGCCTTCAGCGTGGATTTGTATCGCTCTGCCATCGGGGGCGGATAGATTTAGTCGCCCTGTGATGTCAAGATATGCTAGCACGCCTGTGCGCTCTTTTACGCTGTTTATGGCGTTGATTAAGCGTCCATCAGAGTCGTTTTTGCGCACATCATTTACTGTTCCTATGGTTGTGCCATTTATCACTAGCTTTTCTACCGTGCCAGACATTACGGGATCTACGCTTGTGGCTAGGACATTATACGCAGAGCGGATTCCAAGTGTGTCTGAAAATTTGTTGATGATTTCGCTTAGATGTCCTACGCCCATACCTGCAGAAGTTGAGATTTTGCAAGTTTCTAGCTCATAGCTATTTAGCCCATCTACTTCGCGGAAATTTAGCGCGACTTCGGTTAGGTTTTTGCCTGCGGCACTTGCTAGCATACCCGTGCCTAGTATGGATGAGGATTCCATACGCACATGCCCGATTTTATCCGAGCTTGTAGGACCGATAGAGGCTTTGACTGTGGTATTTGAGTATGCACCGATTTGAAATTCTTTGTTAGAAAAAGAGCCAGATAGCATTTGCTGTCCATTAAAGCTAGTGGTATTTGCGATATTATCTAGCTCTTCTAACAATCGCTGAATGTCGGCTTGAAGCGCACGGCGAGATTCTAGCGTTTGCCCATCTTGAGCGGCTTGGATAGCCTTTGTCTTTATGGTATCCAAAATCTTAATTTGCTCATCCATCGCCTTATCAGCTACCTGTATCATACCGATAGCGTCATTTGCATTTCTTATCGCCTGTCCCAAACTCTCGCTTTGACTTCGCAAACTATCCGCAATCGCCATACCCGAAGCATCATCAGCGGCTTTATTGATTCTAAGCCCTGAGCTAAGCTTCTCTAGCGAGCTTGCAAGCAACCTATTGTTTTCTACGCCTGTGGTGTGCGCATTTAGCGCAGCAATGTTTGTGTTTATCCTGAAACTCATTTGCATCCTTCGCGGTGGAATTTAGCAAATGGATAAAGCAAGTGGCGTTCCAAAAAAATTAAAGTAAATGGATTTTTGTCGATACTCGGCACGGATTTTAGGCGTGTAGCAAAAATGTAAGAAATACAAAAATTTTAAAACTTTGTAAAAAAAAGCTAAAAAATGGTGGCTAAATCGTAGGCAAACATTCAATAAAGCATAAAAAAGCGTAAAAATAAACGCATAAAAAATCAAACAATTTTTAAAAAATGATGAAAGATTTTGGGAAGTAAAATAAGTAATAAAGCAAGTTGTGAGATTTTGGAATCTAAAAAAAACTAAAATCTACAAAGATTCTAAACTAGAATCTTTTGCAACGATTTTAGTTTTTTACAAAAGATTCTAGCTTTTTAGCGACTACACTCTTGCCGCTTGCAGGGCAGACTCATAGTCTGGCTCTTTGTTGATTTCTTCGCAGATTTCTTGGTAGATGACTTTGCCTTTCTCATCTAGGACAATCACAGCGCGAGTTAGCAAACCTTTTAGCGGGGTATTTGCTAGCAAAAGCCCATATTCCTTGCCAAATGTTTTGTCCATAAAATCGCTTGCCACCACGATATTATCGATATTTTCTACCGCGCAAAATCTACCCGCACCAAATGGCAAATCCATACTAACTACAAAAACCACCGCATTACTTAAGCTAGCAGCTTCTTTGTTAAATCGCTTTGTCTGTATCTGGCAAATCCCTGTATCAAGGCTTGGGACAACATTTATGATTTGTTTTTTGCCGAGTGCGCCACCGACTTTGATATGGTTTAAATCCTTATCCACAAGCTCGATTTGTGGGGCAATATCGCCGACTTTTAGTTGCTTGCCTACAAGACTTACGGGTGTTCCTTTGAAAGTTACTGACATTTTGTCTCCTTTTTATAAGATTTTAAAAATCACAATGCTACAATTTCGCCTCTTGCATTTATATTGCTAAATGCTTTTGGTGCTAAGCACTTTTGCTATAAATCCATAGCAAAATGTAACAAATGATTTAAGCACAAAGAATTGTAACAAAATAAAGCTAAATGCAGGTTAAATTGACAATTTAAATAAAAAGGGGCAGATTTTGAGCAAAAAATCCTATCTTATCGACACTTCTATTATTTTAGATGACCCACAAAATCTCATTTATCTCTACCAAGATTCCAAAAACACTCTTTTTGTAAGCGATATTGTTTTAGAAGAACTTGACAAAAAAAAGACTTCTAGCGAGGTTGGATTTTTTGCGCGAGAGTTTTTTCGCAATATCGTTGATGAAGTAGAATCTAGCACGCATAAATCCACCAAAACTAGCTCAAAATCTACGCAAACTACCAAGATTATCAAATCCACCAACCCCGCCACTACCTCCGCTACTTCTAAGATTTTGCCTAAAATCATAGAGGGGGATTTCCTCCGCATAGTGCATTATGAAATCCGTCAAAATATCGCTACTAGCCCAAATAGCGCAAATCCCCAAACAAAAACAACGCGCATTCCGCTTATTGTGATTTTTCGCCAAAACTATAAAACAAAATCCCTAGAATACGGGCTAAATGACGCAAAAATTGCAGAAATTGCAAAAGATTATAATTTGATTTTGCTTACTAATGATATTTCGCTAAAAATCCGCTGCCTTGCTAGCAATATCAAAGCAGAATCGCTATTTCGCGACCGCGTGGAAAATCCAAGCGATATTGATTTTTGGCATAGATTTTTGCTCCACAAAGACGCCGATATTGCCACGCTAGAAAAAAGCAAGGAATTTAGAGCTCTTAGTCAATGGAGTCTTATCCAAATCGATGAACAAGATAATACCGATAGCTCGCTATATCTCACGGGCAAAAAGCGATTTGGCATAAAAGTGGGGAGCAAATCTAGTGGGAAATTTTATGAGCTAGAGCTAGATAATCTAATAAAAGAGGCAAATCCTTACATTTTGCCTATGAATTTAGAGCAAAAAATGCTTTTTGCCCTGCTAATAAATAAGCAAAATATCGCTACGATTGCCACAGGCTCGACAGGCTCAGGCAAAACCTTAATCGCCCTGCAAGCAGGAATCTACCTCCAAAAAGAAGGCATAGTCGATGGCATAATCTACCTGCGAAACACCGTAACAGCTAGCGATAAAGAAGCTGAACTAGGATTTCGCAAAGGCGATGAGGAACAAAAGCTAGGATATTTTATGTATCCGCTATATAGCGCGATAAATTTTACGATAGATTCTCTGCAAAGCACTTCGATGAAAAACTACATAGAATATCGTGGCGATGTAAATACCATTCACAAAGAGAACGCCACAGAATATTTTATCAAAAAGCATAATATTCAAGTAGTGGATATTGCCCACGCACGCGGGATAACTATCCGCAAAAAATTTGTCATATTTGATGAAGTCCAAAACGCCTCAAACGCCACGATTAAGTTAATTGGCACAAGGTTAGGAGAGGATAGCAAAATCGTATTTTTGGGGGATTGGGCGCAAATTGATCATCCGTATTTGAGTAAATTTCGCAATGGCGCAGTAAGCCTATTGCAAAAGGCGTTAAGTGAGGACATTATCGCGGGGATTCAGCTACGACAAACGATACGAAGTAGCGTAGCACAATGGTTTGGGGAGAGCTTTTGATAGATTTTGGGGGGTTTGAATTGTTGGGTGATGTTGAGTGATTTTGGGTGAATTTGATATTTTTTAATAATGTTTAATAGTATTTGATAAATCAGACATTTTTTTGCAGATTTTATGTTTTTTGGATACTTCACTTGCGACTAAGTATGACAAATTTTGCTGAAATTGCGAGATTCTAGGACTTTGTCAAAAAGACTAGAATCATAGCAATCTATAAAAAAAAACATTTGTCATACCCACAACAATTTGTCATACTTAAGCGTAAGCGAAGTATCTCAACACTTCAAAATCTAAATATAGATATCTCGGTCGTTTCACTCCCCTCAATATGACAAAAATGGTAAGTCTAAGTATGGCAAAAATAGTAAATACCTTTGCCTTGTATGAAAGATTAAAAACACAAAAACAGCATAAATTAACCCGCAGATTTTATAAAAAAACAGCTTATCCAAAATCCACCCCCCCCCCCCAAAAAAAACCAAAATCCTAAAATCCAAAATGCCAACACCCCCGCTTGCAATCACAAAATCTTCGCTAATCTCTAAAAACACTCATAAATCTAACTAACTATTGCTTTAGATTTAGCAGGGTATTTAAAATCTGATCAGAAGTCGTTACGGCTTTTGAGTTGGCTTGAAATCCACGCTGGACAACGATAAGCTGCGTAAGAGAGCGAGATAAATCCACATTGCTCATCTCTAGCTTAGAGCCTGCCACGCCACCTCTGCGTCCCGTGTTTGCCGCGCCTATCATTGCTTGCCCAGAGTTACCTGTGGTGGAAAATACATTTCCACCCTCTGCTTGCAAGCCTGCGTTGTTTGCAAATGTGGCTAGGGCGACTTTTGCAAGCGCGATTGTGCGTCCGTTGCTAAAAGAACCCAAAAGCGCACCAACTTGGTCAAACCTCACATCTACCAAATCCCCCGCACCATAGCCATCTTGCTCGATAGCATAAGTCTCAGAGACTTTATCCACACTTGTTAGCCCGCCAAATCCACCTGTCGCACCAAAACTTAGGCTTAGTCGCTGTGGAGCGATAGAGCCGTTTTTAGGGTCAAATTGGATAATCGGTGGATTCATACCTGCTAGACTTCCGTCTTTGTTAAATCTAAGACGCCCACCCTCAAAGATATTTGGACGAATAGGCGAAGAGCCATAAAGCACGCCGGGCTCTGGCACGATAGCCCTAAAGCTCCATTCTGCCTGCCCTGTTTTGACAAATTCAAACCTAATAGTATGCTTTGAGCCTATGGAATCATATAGCTCGATAGTCGTAGCGTGCGTAGCGTGGCTAATCCTAGTGGTAGAAACGGCTGCCCCGCCCTCGATAAGTGCTGCGGTATTTAGCCCGCGCATCGTGTTTTTAAATAGCACATTAGTAGAAATCTGGTCGCTTCCATAAGAGGACACAAAAATCGACATATTGCGATTTGTCTCATCATCTTCATCATCTTCGACAGCTTTATTTTGCATTTCAAACATACCATATTCATTTACGATGACAGAGACAGAGGCGGTGCTATCGGCGTATTCTACATCAGGATACTTTATCATATTTGCATCATATTGTAGCAATCTGCGTAGCTCCTCAGTCGTCCTAAACTGCCCTGTGGTAGAATCTGGTGTCTCAGACTTGGTATAGCGATAACGAAAAGAGGTAATGTCTGCATCGCCTTCTACGAGATTTGCAAACGCTCCCGTGCCACTAACGGTGATAAAAATATTTTTGGTTTTTTCATCGCCGTCCATTTCATTTCGGTTGATGATTTTTAGCATTTTGCCCTCAGGATAGGCTTCGATACCTGTTTTTTCTGTGATAGCATTTATCGCATTTATCGCAGAAGTAAGCGTAGAGATTCCACTCATTGCGGAGTCGTTTCTAAAAGATATTTTTTTACCATTTATCGACACGGTGCTTACTTCATTGGTATCTACTAGGCTATTTACAAGCGTGGAGGTTTTGTAGCTTACCCAAATGCCTTGATTTTCTGTGAGTCCAAACGCATCGCCGTCTTGATTAAATAACGCTCCCATATCTTCTTGGGTTTGGGTGCGATTGCCCGCAGAATCATACAGCGGATATACGCCATCAGCAGGAGTGCTAGTGGTAGAATCTAGCGCGTAAATATTAGCATTTTGATTGACATGTCTGCCTGCGTTTAGATTCGCACGAAGTTTGATATTTGCCGAAGCGCGAGCAGGCATAACCATATTTGGGTCAATTTGGATATTTCGTATCGGTCCTGTGCTATCGATTTGGAAAAACTCCTGCTCACTCATCTTAGAAGCATTTTTCAAATCGCCCTTTAGCCAGCCTTGCACGACATAGCCACCTGTGGTTACTAGATTGCCATCTGCATCAAAAAGGAAACTTCCATCACGCGTATAATTTAGCGTGATACCTCTATCTGGCGAAATGACAAAAAAGCCCTCGCCCTCAATGGCAATATCTGTTTTGACATCGGTATTTTGCGTGCTACCTTGTGAAAATACTTTTGTTGTTGCATTGATACTCACGCCAAGCCCGACAGAGAAGTCGTTTTGCCCGCCTCGCCCCGTCTTGTATGGAGAAGTGGCGATTAGCTTTGTTTGAGATAGCATATCTACAAACGAAGCCCTAGAGTATTTGAAACCTACTGTATTGACATTTGCTATGTTATTAGATTCTACATCAAGTGCGATTTGATGAGCTTGCATACCGCTTACGCCTGACCACAATGACCGTAACATTTTCGTCCTTTCCTAAGAAAATTTGCTAGCAAGTCAAAAGCAACAAGTATGCCAAAAGCAATCCAAAAAAACACACAAACATAAAAAAATAAGTAAAAAATCCTAGAGTGAGAATCTGTGCGAAATAAGCAGGAATCTATGTGAAAATGTGGAAACCAAAAAAATAATGCTTTTTGATTTGCGTCCTTTTGTCCTTTGTATTAAGGGGTAGCGCATATCTGCTAAAAGGTGCTTTACCTGCATAGATTGCCCCACTTGTAATTGTAGAGTATCGCAACTTATATCATTTTTATCCTTATTTTATTTCTTTTGCCTTAAAACTTACCACAAACAAAAATTCCATTGGGTATTCAATCATTTCACCTATTTTTTCGCCAAATTCATCATCATCTAAGTCATATAACTCATCGTCCAATTCGCTAATATCAGGATATATAGGCTCTAGCATAATACCGTGTTTAATCTCTGCAAGGATTTGACATTCTCCTTCATTTTTTGCCCACATTACGCCATAAAATAGCTTGCTAGAAATTTTAGCGTTTTCTTTGGCTTCCCTAACCTTAGCCATCAATTGTTGTCGGTATTCTTTGCATTCTTTAAGTTGTTGCGCATTAAAGCGTTGTTTATTATCCAGCCTACAATTATCAAACATCTTATCGTAAAAATCGTGTAACTCTTTTTTTAGCGAGTATAGCACAGGATTTTCCCTCGCATCAACAACTTCCATTTCATAGCTGTATTTCTTTTTGGTTGTATTGTCTTTTTTGTCTTCTTTGTTTTTGCCCGACATTTTATGCCCTTATCTTTTGTGTTTGCTTAGCAAATCGTGTATTTGTTTTAGTCCTTGCGACATTTCACCATTGCGTCTTTGCAACTTCAAACCACGCTTAAGATGAATTATGATTCTGCAATATCGGCACATTAGTAGTTTGTTATAAATCAAGTTAAGCACAAACACGCTTGCAGTATGTGTTTGGTTTTAGCAAAAAATAGCACGCGTTGTATTAAAAAACAAAGCTCGCAATGACAAAAATTTCAACTTAATCCCACATAAAGGAGTCTTAAGTTATGATTTACACGATGAAAAACAAGTATATCCACCACATAATAAAAACCTTTGCAAGAATTTAAGAGGCTAAAACAAGGTAAACACAAGAGAGATTTAAAAAAAGATTCTTAAATATGTTTCTACTTCGCTTACACTCTTAACTTTGCAAGAAGTCTTGATATTGAGGCTGTTAAAATTGCAAAATTAAGCAAAATTTCTCGTCAAAGTGTCAATAAAATCATCAAACAAATCCGCATTTTAATCGCAAAAGAATGTGAGAAAATATCTAAAATGCAAGGTGAAATTGAAGTTGATGAAAGCAACCTTTTAATATAGATTTTGGGTGCTAAAAGAGTGAGAGGAAAAAGAGGGCGAGTAGCTGGCAAAAAAACTTCTGTATTTTTGCTTTGTTTCACTTACAACTACAAGCAAAAGTGGCTATGCAAAGCATAGATTTGCTAAATTAAAGGAATCAAAAAAGAGAATTTCTTGCTTTATTTGAAAAAAACAGAATTTAGATATAATACTCAAATTAGACAGCAAGATTTTTATAAAATCTTGGCACAGAAATGATAAGAAATAATCCGCTTAAGTTGTATTGAGCCAAAAACATTAACCCCACAAACATTCTCTAAAACCCCTTTTATCCCACATTTATCGTGCGGAAAAATAGCTCCCCATACTTGCTGTTTTTGTCTAAATATTCGCAAGTTTCTTGCAAAGATAGGTTATTTTGCAAACATTCTAGTAGCATTTCTAGGATATTTACCGCATCGCGTGGTGGGATATGCGGGGGACATTCTTTGGCGTTTGTGTAGTGTCGGTGGAGTTTTTTGATTAGCTCTTTATTATGCACTTCTACTATCATTGCCTCCATCGGAGCTTTAAAAAACATCGTTTGGGATTTGATATTTATCGAAGTATAAAAAATATCAAGCCCGTAGATTTTTTGGCTATATGAGTCAAAAAAATAAAGTGATTTGTTTAGATTGTCGCGGAAAATATCTATCATCAATTCTAAAATCTGCATTTTTTGCTCTTTGGTATAAAAATTGCCAATGGGCGAGAAGCAAAACTCTAGCAGGGATTTTATCGAATACCACTCGCTAGCATTAAACGAATAATTGCGCATTTTTTCCCCGCGCTTTTTGCGGTAGGATTCTACTAACTCATCGTTTGATTTTTTATACACAAGTGGGACGATAAAATCCCTATACGCAGGGTTTGGAAACGAAGGGTGAATGATTAAAGAGCCTTCATTTTCGTTTTCATAGATATATTTTACCCCCGCACAATAGCTCTCATCAATAATCCTAATCCCATCTGCACTTGCAGAATCTAGCAAGTCAAAAAATTCTTTTTCCTCGCATTCCCATATTTCTTTTGGATAGCGAAACGCTTTTGCAATGGAGATTTTTACGCTTTGGCTTATTTCTTTTTTTGCGGTGTCATTTAGCCAGCTAGATACAGTGCGTCTATCTTTTTGCACGATATTTGCAAACTTGCTGACACTTAAGCCAGAGCGAGCAAATATTTTTATTAACCTTTGAGTAGAATCCAACATTATTTTTCCTCTTTTTTGGCAAATTTTTGTGGTGTTTTACTTTTTGTAACACAATTTTTTGTATTTTTTTGAGAGAATTTGGGAGTCTTGGTAAAAAATTTTATAAAACTATACAAAATTATTGCACAAAAGTTGCGCATTTTTATAAAAAGTAGTCGCTTTTTATGTTTTTATACATTGTTTTTGTGCGCTTTGTCCCAAAAATTAGATTTTCTTTTTTCATAGATTCTAGGACAAATCCATTATAATGTAATTTCCCTACAACAACTTTTAGGAGGTTTTAAACTATGGGAATGATTTATGAAGAAACATACAAACGCTCGATAGAAAATCCGCAAGATTTTTGGGCAGAGGCAGCCCAAAAAGTGCATTGGTATAATGAATGGGATACCGTGCTTGATGATAGTGGCGAGCATTATAGGTGGTTTGTAGGGGGCTGTATGAATACCTGCTACAACGCGCTTGATTTGCATATCCATCACGGCAGAGGCGATAATCTCGCTTTAATCTATGACTCCCCCGTAACAGATACCAAGAAAAAATACACCTACAAGCAGCTCCGCGATAGAGTGGCAAAAACAGCGGGAATCCTCGCTAATAAAGGCGTGGTAAAGGGCGATAGAGTCATCATTTATATGCCGATGATTCCCGAAGCTGTCATAGCGATGCTCGCGTGTGCGAGGCTAGGGGCAATTCATAGCGTGGTGTTTGGGGGGTTTGCCTCCCACGAGCTAGCGATGAGGATAGAGGACGCCAAACCACGCGTGATAATGACGGCAAGCTGTGGGATTGAGATAAGCAATATCATTGAGTATAAGCCCATTTTAGATGAAGCGATTAAAAAATCTCAACACAAGCCCACCACTTGTATCGTGTGGCAACGCCCGCAGTATAAGGCAAGTATGCTCCCGTGGAGAGATGTGGATTGGGAAGTGGAGGAGGAAAAAACCCACCCCGTAGAGCCTGTGCCTGTGCTCGCCACAGACCCGCTTTATATCCTCTATACTTCAGGCACCACAGGCACACCAAAGGGTGTCATTCGCTCTAATGGTGGGCATTCTGTGGCGATGAAATGGAGTATGGATAATATTTACAACGCCAAAGAAGGCGATGTGTTTTTCACCGCTTCTGATGTGGGCTGGGTAGTGGGGCACTCCTATATCGTGTATGCCCCGCTTATGAATGGTTGCACTACGATTGTCTATGAGGGCAAGCCCGTGCGCACACCAAATCCTGCGAGCTTTTGGAGAATCATTGATGAATACAAAGTCAATATTTTATTTTCCGCACCTACGGCGTTTCGCGCTATCAAGCGAGAGGACGCCAAAGGCGAGCTAGCAAAAAAATACAATTTAGAGAGTTTGCGCACGATTTTTGTCGCGGGCGAGCGGTGCGATAGCGACACGCTAAAATGGATTCAAAAGGTTACGGGAAAGCCTGTGGTGGATAATTGGTGGCAGACAGAGACAGGCTGGGCGATTGCGGCAAATCCTATGGGGCTAGACCCTATGCCTATAAAGCCCGGAAGCCCCACAAAGCCAACCCCCGGATTTAATCTAAAAGTGCTAGGCGAAGATGGCAAGGAGCTAAAAGCGGGCAAAAAAGGTGCGCTCTGCCTTAAGCTACCCCTGCCACCTGCCTGCCTAATGGGAATCTGGGAAAATGAAGAGCGCTATCGCAAGGGCTATTTGGAGCATTTCAAAGGCTACTATCTCACGGGCGATACAGGCTATATCGATAAAGACGGCTATGTCTATGTGCTGGGGCGAATGGACGGGATTATCAATGTCGCTGGGCATCGTCTCTCCACAGGTGAAATGGAGGAAGTCATCTCAAAACACCCCGATGTCGCAGAATGCGCCGTTATCGGTGTCAATGATGAGCTAAAGGGCGAGATTCCCTTTGGCTTTGTGGTGCTAAAAGCAGGCATAGAGCGCGACCATAAGGGAATCATCGATGGCGTGGTATCACTTGTGCGCCACGAAATCGGCGCGGTGGCGAGCTTTAAAATCGCCACCGTAGTAAATGCCCTCCCAAAAACGCGCAGTGGCAAGATTTTGCGCAAAACCTTGCGCGAAATCGCTGATGGCGTGGAGTATGCGATTCCCGCTACGATTGAAGATTCTAGCGTGCTAGATTCTTGCAAAGAAGCAATCGCAAAACTAGGCTATCCCAAAACACCAACAAAATCCAAAGAAAACGCATAGCGTGGATTTTGTGGCAATTTAAATTGTAAAAAAGGAGAAAAAATGGTAACTTCAGCAGGAAAAAGATTTAGGCAGGCATTAAAGGAAAATTCCCCATTGCTCATCGTAGGCACGCCAAACGCTTATGCGGCACTGCAAGCGAGCAAAATCGGGCATAAAGCAATCTATATTTCAGGTTCTGGCGTGGCAAGTGTGAGCTATGGTTTGCCTGATTTGGGAATCGTGGGGCTAGAGGATTTTTGTATCGATGTGCGGAGAATCACCTCGCGTGTAGATACGCCTCTTTTGGTAGATTGTGATACGGGCTTTGGCGGGGCGTTTAATATCGCTCGCACGATAAAAGAGCTAATCCGTGCAGGTGTAGCCGCCACGCACATAGAAGACCAAGTCGCGCAAAAGCGGTGCGGACATCGCCCAAACAAAGAGCTAGTCAGCACGCAAGAAATGTGCGACAGAATCAAAGCCGCAATGGACGCAAAAATCGATAGCGAATTTGTGGTGATGGCTCGCACAGACGCCCACGCAATCGAAGGACAACAAAAAGCGATTGAGCGCGCAGTGGCTTATGTGGAAGCGGGTGCGGAGATGATATTTGCCGAAGCGGTGCATACTTTGGAGGAATATAGCGCGTTTGTGAAAGCTCTCAAAGTCCCTGTGCTAGCAAATATCACAGAATTTGGCAAGACGCCTTATTTTACCGCAGATGAGCTAAAGGGGGCTGGAATCTCAATGGTGCTCTACCCCCTCTCGGCAAATCGCGCGATGAGCAAGGCGGCAAACCAAGTGTATAAATCCATTTTGGCAAATGGGCATCAAAAAGATGTCCTTGATATAATGGAAACACGCGAGGAACTCTACGCAATGCTAGATTATTATGCGTATGAAAATAAGCTAGATGAGTTGTTTAAGAAGTAGATTTTCATCATTGTGAGCGTGAAAATGTGCCACATTGTCATACTGAGGGCAAAGCCCGAAGTATCCATAACGATTTTGCAAATTTGCGTTTCTTTTTGGATACTTCGCTCACGCTCAATATGACAAGGTTTTCGTCATTGCGAGCCGTGCTTGCACGGCGTGGCAATCTAAAATCTAAATTTTCTAATGGATTGCCACGATTTTGCGAACGCAAAATCTCGCAATGACACAAAACATAGAATGTAAATTTTAAAACAAAGGAGAAACTAAATGAGTCAAAGTGAAGCAAGTAAAAAAAGTGGTGGGCTAGCAGGGATTATCGCTGGGCAAAGCGCGATATGCACCTGCGGGCTAGGCAATGGGTTAAATTATTATGGCTATGCCATCGAGGATTTAGCCCATCATTGTGAGTTTGAGGAAGTGGCGTATTTGCTCCAATTTGGCGAGCTACCAAACGCAAAGCAACTAAGCGAGTATAAGGGCAAAATCGCCGCACAGCGAGGCTTGCCAAAAGAGCTAAAAGAAGTGCTAAAGCAAATCCCAAAGAGCGCGCATCCTATGAATCTAATGCAAAGCGCGGTGGCGACTTTAGGCACGCTTGAAGCAGAGAAAGAGGATTTTAGCGACCAAGATAGCAAGATTATCCGCTTGCTTGGCATTTTGCCTAGCGTGCTGTGCTTTTGGCATAACTACGCGTATAATGGCAAAGAGATAGATTTTGAAAGCAAGCAAGATTCTATCGCGGGGTATTTTTTAGAAAAGCTAAAGGGGCAAACTCCCCCAAGCGAATTTATCAAAGCGATGCACTGCTCGCTAATCCTGTATGCCGAGCACGAGTTTAACGCCTCGACATTTACAGCGAGAATCTGCGCTTCGACACGAAGCGATATTTTTAGCGCGGTAAGTGCGGCAATCGGTGCATTACGCGGACCGCTTCACGGCGGGGCAAACGAAGCAGCAATGCACTTAATTGAGAGCTTCTCAAGCGTAGAGGAAGCGATAAAAGGTGTCAATCACAAGCTAGAAACAAAGCAACTGCTAATGGGCTTTGGACATAGAATCTATGGCGCGGGAGGCGACCCGCGAAATGCACTTATCAAAGAGTGGAGCAAAAAGCTAGGGGGCGATACGCTTTTATACAAAGTAAGCGAGGCAATCGAATCGCTAATGAAAGAAAAAAAGCCAAACTTACCACCAAATGCGGACTTTTACAGCGCGTCTGCGTATCATTTTATGGGGATTAAGACGGATTATTTCACGCCTATTTTTATAATGAGTCGTGTATCTGGCTGGACTGCACACATAAAAGAACAGCGGGCAAATAATAAGATTATCCGTCCTAGCAGTGAGTATATCGGTGTCGCCCCACGCGACTTTGTGGCGATAGATAACCGATAGTAAGTCGCTAAACGCCTTTAAATTCTAGAATTTAAAGGCAAAACCACGCGCAAAATCTATGTTAAGCGCGTAAAATCTTACACCAAAATCAAAGGAGAACAAAATGAGTAACGATATGGGAATACTAGAGGCAAAACGACCAGAGTTTGATGAACTGCTAAGCAAAATCGCAAAATACGCAGATGAGTATGTGGCAAAAAGTGAAGTGGCGATAGAAACGGCAAAATACTGCTTAATGGATACGATAGGCTGTGGGATTTTGGCGTTAAAATATCCTGCTTGCACGAAGTTGCTTGGACCAAGTGTGGATGGCGCGGAGTTTCGCCCGCTAGGGAGCAAAATCCCGGGCACTAGCTATCAACTAGAGCCTATTCGCGCTGCGTTTAATGTAGGCGCAATGGTGCGCTGGCTAGATTTTAATGATACTTGGCTCGCAGCTGAATGGGGACACCCTAGCGATAATTTGGGCGCGATTTGGGCGGTGGCAGACTATGTAAGCCGCAAAAATATCGCAGAGGGCAAGCCTGCTTTGACCGTCTCTTGCGTGCTTCAAGCGATGATAAAGGCACACGAGATTCAAGGCGTGCTCGCGCTAGAAAACTGCTTTAACAAAGTGGGGCTTGATCACGTGCTACTTGTGCGAATCGCAAGCACCGCAGTAGCTGCCAAACTGCTAGGCTGTGATTTTAGCGAAATCCGCAATGCCGTATCGCACGCCTTTATCGATGGCGGGGCATTGCGCACTTATCGCCACGCGCCAAACACAGGCTCGCGCAAAAGCTGGGCAGCAGGTGATGCAAGCTCGCGCGGAGTGGATTTAGCCCTCAAAGCAAAAACAGGCGAAATGGGCTACCCAAGCGCATTATCTGCGAGCTTTTGGGGATATAATGATGTCAAAATGAAAGGGCAAACACTCACAATCCCACAAGAATTTGGAAGCTATGTAATGGAAAATGTGCTGTTTAAAATCAGCTTCCCTGCTGAGTTTCACGCGCAAACGGCAGTGGAGGCGGCAATCAAACTCCATAGCGAAGTCAAAGATAGGCTAGGTGAAATTGATACAATCATCATCACCACGCAAGAATCTGGACACCGCATAATCAACAAAGTAGGCGAGCTAGCAAACCCCGCAGATAGAGACCACTGCATACAATATATGGTTGCCGTGCCGCTTATCTTTGGGCGATTAGTCGCTGATGACTATGAGGATAATGTCGCTAGCGATACGCGAATCGATGAGTTACGCGCTAAAATGGTGGTAGAAGTCGATGAGAGATATACGCGTGAGTATTTGGAAGCGGATAAGCGAAGCATTGCAAACGCGGTGCAAGTCTTTTTCAAAGATGGCTCTAAGACAGAGAAAGTCGAGGTGGAATACCCAATCGGGCATAAGCGCAGACGCAAAGAGGGAATCCCCGTGCTAGAGGCGAAATTTAGGGCAAATCTAGCGACTAGATTTTCGCCAAAGCAATGTGCGCGGATTTTAGGTGCGTTTGAAAACGACAAAAATTTGCTCAATATGAACTTTAATGAGTTTAGTGATTTGTTTGTGGTGTGAGGGTTGGCTTTTAGATTTTGTAGCTTGAAGTATGTTATGCGAGAGATTGCGCTTGTGGGGGTGCAAATCTCTTGTGAGTCAAACACAAACAAAATCATAAAAAGTAAAATCCTAAATCATAGAAATTAAAAGCAATGGCTTTGCAAACTTCCTAGACTTATGCAATCAAAACAAACGCTAATCAACACTTCAAGCATTTTAAATATTTTTAAACAATGCTTTAAAATTAGATTGTTTAGATTTTGATTTTGAATCCAACTTAAAATCTAAACAATCTAACTTCAAAACTAATTCAAAACAATCCAACTCCAAGTAGTAAGATTCAACACTAAACAATCCAAGACAAACTCACCAATACAAATTTGCCAAGACAAATTCGTCAAGATAAACTTATCTTATGATTTTAGAATCTGATTTGCTTTACTCACCTATCTTAAATTGCCCTAATAATATTGCTGGAATCCCAAATCCTTGCACTCAAGTAGCCTTAATATTACCAAATGCTAGGGGATTTAAAAAATACAACAATGATTATCCTATAATGCAAAATTTATGCGCTAGTGGAGTATTTAGCGATAAGGGATTCCCTGTAATCTGCACCAAAAAAGAAAAGGCTCAAGACAACTTAAGCGGTTGATTTCTTATCATTTTTAGCAAGATTTTATACAAATCTTGCTGTTTAATTTGAGTATTATACCTAAATTCTGTTTCTTTTAAATGAAGCAAGAAATTCTCTTTTTTGATTCCTTTAAATTTGCTTAATCTATGTTTAGCATAACCACTTTTGCTTACATTTGCGAGCAAAGCGAAACAAAAACATTCTCAATGCCATTTATGTGATTTCTACCTAATGCAAACTCATTTTTTGAGTGTTTGACTCGATAATGTGCCTTTGCCCATTTTGCTTGTAGTTGCAAGCAAAGCGAAGAAAAAATCCACTAATCCATCATACGCCCCCCAATAATCACTATAAAATTCTGTCTCATTCATATTGCTTAAATCTCTTATTATAGGCAAAATATCATCTGCCAAGCAATGCTTTACAATTTGAGTATAAACACAATTATTTCGTTTTAACATACCTTTTGCTTGCAGTTGTAAGCAAAATAAAGCAAAAAATACAAGTGTTTTTTGCCAACTCCTTAAATCTCTTTTTCCTCTTACTCTTTTAGCGCCCAAAATCTATATCAAAAGATTGCTTTCATCAACTTCAATTTCACCTTGCA
Organism: Helicobacter sp. T3_23-1059; assembly: GCF_053654515.1. Lineage (NCBI taxonomy): Bacteria > Pseudomonadati > Campylobacterota > Epsilonproteobacteria > Campylobacterales > Helicobacteraceae > Helicobacter > Helicobacter sp. T3_23-1059. Next base: position 19,252 of record NZ_JBSIUV010000004.1, read on the forward strand.
TTTTAGAAGTTTTCTCATATTCTTTGGCGATTAAAATGCGGATTTGATTGATGATTTTATTGATACTTTGACGAGAAATTTTGCTTAATTTTGCAATTTTAGCAGCCTCAATATCAAGACTTCTTACAAAAGCTACGAATGTAAGCGAAGTAGAAACATATTTAATAATCTCTCTTGTTTTTGCCTCTGAAATTCTTGAACGAATGATATACTTGTTTTTCATCGCTGACATCATAACTTAAGACTCCTTTGTTTGAGATTAAGTTGGATTGAGCCATGTTTATTTTGATTTATATATTCTTACCATACAAAGAATCCGCATAAAATCCACAGAATCAAAAATATCAAATGCGTTTTAGCATTGTTGATTTTTGAAGTGTTGATTTTTGAGATAATGTTGGTTATGTTTTTGAATGCGTTTTTCAAATGAACCCTTATGTAAAATTTATCGTGCCATAAGCTAGCATAAAATCTATTAAAATCTAGTGTCTAAGCCTAGCGATAAAGCCTCTTTTTAAGCCATTTAAATCATCATAAAACTCCGCTTCATAGCCATTTTCTCTAAGCATCGGGGCTAAAATCTGTGCCAAATTATATCCTATCTCGCACGCCAAAATCTTTATTTCGCGCTTAGCACATATTTTGATTATGGATTCTAGGATTTCGCTTCCTTTTTCCCCGCCAAAAAGTGCTTCTTTTGGCTCATAAGCGAGATTTGGAGGCAGGATATAATCATTTGCAATGTATGGTGGATTTGAAAACACTAGCTCAAAATCCGCGCTAGAATCCAAACTAAAATCCACGCTAGATTTTTGGCTAGATTTTGGATTAGATTTTATGCTAATTTTTGGGCTAGGTTTTGCATTGTCTAAAAGCGAGGTTTGCACTAAGTTTATGCGTGATTGTAGTCCAAATAATGCGATATTTTTTTTTGCGACTGCTAAAGCCTGCGCGCTAATATCGCTAGCAGTGATATAAACTTCTTTGCAAGCCCTAGCCACGCTTATGCTTAGCACGCCGCTACCTACGCCGATTTCTGCGATATGTTTTAGATTTTGTTTTTGCACGATTTCACACACTTTTTCTACCAATATCTCACTCTCAGGTCGTGGAATCAGCACGCCAGAATCCACATAAAAAATTTCACTAAAAAAACTCACGCTATTTGTTAAATATTCTATGGGTTCATTTTGCGCTCGCCTATCTACAAGCGCGAAAAACGCCTCTTTTTGCGATAAATCAAGCTTCTCTTGGCTATGTGCGTGCAAAAACACTCGCTCTTTTTCTAGCACATTGCCTAGCAAAATCTCCGCTTCAAATCGCGCTTTTAAAATCTGCGGATTTGCTAAAAAAACCTGCGTAGCGTAGTCTAGCGCGTCTTTTATCGTCATTAGATTCTAGTATTTTTATGGTGGATTTTAAAAATGTATTTTAAGGCGTGGGGCTAGAATCTTTTTTGCCACAATTTGTATGTGTATCATCTTTTTGTATAGAGGTGCTAATAAGGCTATCTAGCACGCATAGTCGCTCTAAAAGTGGCGGGTGCGTGTAGTGAAAAAATGTATATAGCGGGTGAGAGTGCGGAAATGATTTATTTTCATTTACAAGTCTTATGAGGGCTTCTTTTAGGCAATGTGGGCTTGTAAGAGATGCGCCATATAAATCAGATTTATACTCCGCTTTGCGACTAAAATACGCGCTAATAGGCATCACCCAAAACGCAATCACAGGCGCGATAAGCAGTAGCATAACAATCGTAGTGGCACTATTATCTAGAATGCCTAATGTCTCAAAAAGAATTGAGGGCAAATGTCCCGCGATAAAAAACAATCCAAACAAAATCACACCTGATACAAAAAGATTAAAAATAATATCTTTGTTTTTAAAATGTCCTAGCTCGTGCCCAAGTATGGCTAAAAGCCCATCAGAGCTTACCTTGTCTAAAAGCGTGTCAAATAACACCACGCGTTTAGAAGTCCCAAGCCCGCCAAAATACGCATTTGGCCTATCATCTCGCTTGCTAGCATCCATCACAAAAATCCCATTTGCCTTAAAACCAGCCTTTTGCATAAGGGCTTCTATTTTGCTTTGTAAATGCTCATCATTTAGGGGGGTAAATGTATTAAACATTGGCGCAATAAGCGTGGGATAAAGCATATTTACTAGCACCACTAGACAAAATATAATCCCAAACCCCAAAACCCACCAATACTCATACTCCATAACCCAAAGCAAAATCCAAAGCACCACAAAGCCAAATACCACAATAAGCGCAAAAGCCTTAATCATATCGCTAAAAAAAATCGCTTTATTTGCGTTTGAAAATCCATATTTTTTGTCCAAAAAAAGCTCTTTATATGCTTTAAAAGGTAGATTTAGCCCCCACGAAATCAGCAAAAATCCAAGCACAAATACGATAAACCCAAGCCCAGATTCTTCTATCAAAATCTCTTGCCACCACTTAAGCCCCACGCATACCCACACTACAAAGATAATCGTATCATACAAAGTATTGATGATAGATAGCTTTAGATTATCTAGCGCGTATCTTGCAGAAATTTCATAATCTTGCGGAGGCAAAATCACAGCGGGGGATTTTGCATGGGATTTTACATACCTCATTTGCACAATGTCTATGATAATACTTGGTAGCGTCAAAAGGGCGATATAACTAAGGCAAAAAATAAGCATTTAGATTCCTTAAAAATGTTGAAATGGTATTTCTATAAACGATTAGCCAAATTAAAAAATAGAATTGTAGGGTAAAAATATAAATCTAAAAATAATGAGTTTGTAAGGATTTAACTAGGTTTTGCAAGGATTTTATAAGCTGCTTTTGTATAAGATTACAACTCAAAGTTTCAAACTCAATCAAATCTTTAAGCAACTCCGCAAAAAAAGGGCAAAAAATAATGAAAAAAATAAGCAACACAAAATATATTTTTGTAACAGGTGGCGTGCTTAGCTCGCTTGGCAAGGGGATTTCCTCCTCTTCTATTGCTACACTTTTAAAGCAAAGTGGCTATCAGGTCGAAGTGCTAAAAATCGACCCATATATCAACATTGACCCGGGGACTATGAGCCCACTAGAGCATGGCGAAGTGTTTGTAACTGCTGATGGCGGGGAGACGGATTTAGACATAGGGCATTATGAGCGGTTTTTAAACACAAGCCTTACTAAGCAAAATAACTTTACCACAGGGCAAGTCTATCTCTCTGTCATCGAAAATGAGAGGCAGGGAAAATATCTAGGCAAAACAATCCAAATCGTCCCGCACATAGTCGATGAGATAAAGCACAGAATCAGAGCCGTAGGCAAAGGAAAGGATTTTTTGGTAGTCGAGCTAGGAGGGACGGTGGGCGATATGGAGGGAATGCCGTTTTTAGAGGCGATGCGACAACTCCGACACGAGCTAGAAGAAAACCAAGTGCTAAATATCCATGTAACGCTTATTCCCCTGCTTCGCGCCGCAGGCGAGCTAAAAACAAAGCCTAGCCAGCACTCTGTCCAAGAACTCCGTAGAATCGGCATATCTCCACAAATCATCATCGCCCGCACCGAAAAACCCCTAAGCAAAGAGCTAAAGCGCAAACTAGCATTTGGCTGTGATGTGGCAAATGATAGCGTGATAGAAGCCCTTGATTCTACGAGCATTTATCAATGCCCGCTAAATTATCTAAAAGAAGGCATTTTAGCGCCCATAGCGCGCGCATTTGGATTGCCACAAATAAAACCCGATATGCTTGAATGGGATAGCCTAGTCAAAAAAATCCTATCCCCAAAAGATGAAGTAAAAATCGCATTTGTAGGCAAATATTTGGATTTAAAAGAATCTTACAAATCTTTGACAGAAGCCCTAATCCACGCGGGAGCAAATATCGATGTGCGCGTAAATATCAAATGGATTGATAGTCAAAATCTAGATTCTAGCAATGTAGCAAAAGAGCTAGAAGATGTCGATGGCGTGCTTATCCCGGGTGGCTTTGGCTCAAGGGGGATTGATGGCAAAATCTGTGCTATCTCGTATGCTAGGATACAAAAAATGCCTTTTCTTGGAATCTGTCTAGGAATGCAGCTTGCCATTATCGAATTTGCACGCAATGTGCTAGGCATAAAGCAAGCAGATTCTAGCGAGTTTAATCCTAATTGCAAAGAGCCTTTTATCTACTTAATCGAGGATTTTATCGACCAGCAAGGTATCAGCCAAATCCGCACGCACACTTCGCCTATGGGCGGGACTATGAGGCTTGGCGAATATGAATGCGACCTAAAGCCAAACACAAATCTAGCAAAAGCCTATAATAACGCAAGAACGATTAAAGAGCGACACCGCCACCGCTACGAAGCAAACCCAAAATACCGCGCTATGCTAGAATCTAGCGGGCTAATCATCAGTGGCGAATCAAAAAATGGGCTTATTGAAGCGGTAGAATTGCAAACCCACCCATTTTTTGTCGCTGTGCAGTTTCACCCAGAATTTACCTCTCATCTCCAAGCCCCAAACCCCATTATTTTAGATTTTGTCAAAAAATCATTAGAATCTAGCCGTTAAAATATTTAGATTTTGATTGCTAAAAAATCCTTTTTTGTAAATTTTTCTACTTGTGTAAATTTTTCTACGCTGATTTTGGTTGCAATGAACATTTGTCATGTTTATTTTTTTGTTGTGATAAAAATTTGTCATGCTTTTTTGTTGTGATTTTTTGGTTGTAATGCAAGTTTTCTACGCTTATTTTTTTATCGCAATTTTGTGGTTGCAATGGCAGATTTTTTCATTCATTAGCGGAATATTTTTCCTTTTGCCCACATTCTTTTAGCACTAGGGCTAGGGGACAAGTTTTGTCATTGCGAAAATTTACAAAATAAAATCGTAGCAATCTATTGTCATTGGATTGTTTTGTAGATTGCCAAGACTTCCTGCGGAAGCCTCGCAATGACGGAATGTTTGCTGTCATACTTAGGTTTCGCAGAAACCGAAGTATCTCTATTTTTGTCATATTGGGCGTTTAGCGAAATAACTCTGTGTGTAATAATTAAGTAGTTTTTTGATTTGCTAGAATTTAGTGAGTATAAGTTACCCTCGTTTTAGCGTCAAATCGTGCAATGATAAAAGCGAAAAATCGCTTTTGCTAAGGGTGTAATTTGTAATGATTGAAGTAAGCAAAATAGGCAAGTATGCTATTTTCTAAAATGCGTAGAAAAATAGCGATGAAGCAACCAAAAAGATTTTAGCATATTTGTAATTGTTGATTGTTTGGTGGTTAGATTTGCTTGTGTTTGTAAAAAAAAGATATGGCAAAATCTATCACAAAAAACATTATAGAATTTAGCATAAAATCGATGATAGATTCTTACAAATCTACCACTTTTTAGCGCGTAAAACACTATCCACACGATTAGCAAAAATGCAAAGATAAAAGCAAATGATAAAAAAACATTTAATCCCTTAATTATGCTATAAATTTAAAAAAAACTATTTTAATCAACGCTATGCTCATTTAATTATGTTTTCATATAACGAATAATCCAAGTAGTCTTTGCATTTTTCACATTGTGGAAACTCTTTTGGAATCCAACTATCGATTTTAAGATGTTGGGTTAAGCTACTTGGTTGTTCTGTTGATTGGATATTGCTTAGATATTCTTTTGGCATTTCCTTGCCGTTTTTGTTTTTTGCTGGCAATAGATGTGATTCTAAATCATTTTTATTGATGCAGTAATAATGCTTTATGACTTTGTCAAATTTTGAGGAATAGTTATGTTGTGGCAGTAAAAGCTGCAAAACTTCTTTGCCTAAATTATTGACTTTTTCTATCGCTGGGATAAAATCCGTATCCGCACTTAGCAAAATCGCTTTATCATATTTATTATAAATTGCGTCCTCATACATTTGCAATGCAATATTTATATCTGTTTGTTTTTCTTTTGTTTCGCCCTCAAATGTATTAAAATGCCCAAAAATAGCTTCCACACCAAAATCTTTCAAAAAATCATCAATGTAGATTTTATGTCTTCTATCGCCGTTGCCTTTGATATGCTCTGCATACGCTGTAAAATAATACACTTTATCAAGTTTATCCCACTCATCACAAAAATGCTGGCACAAAGCGCGTAAGTTTAGCCATTTTAGACGATTATCATTTAATTTCACTACCGCGTGGTAAAGATTATACCCATCAATATACGCATTTACTCGCATTATTATCCTTTGTTTGTGTTTTTATAATCTCACTCCCACTCTATCGTGGCTGGGGGCTTGGAGCTTATGTCATAGACTACGCGATTTATCCCCTCTACTTCGTTTATGATTCTATTACTGACTTTTTCTAAAAACTCAAAGCTCAAATGCGAAAATCTCGCTGTCATTCCGTCAATCGCCTCTACGGCGCGAAGTGCGATGGTGTTATCATAAGTGCGATTATCGCCCATCACGCCCACACTCCGCACATTAAGTAGCACGCAAAACGCCTGCCACACGCTACCATAGAGCCCATTTTTATGCAATTCCTCGATAAAGATAGAATCCGCCTCGCGCAATATCGCCAAACTCTCCCGCGTAACCTCGCCCATAATGCGAATCGCAAGTCCGGGTCCGGGAAATGGGTGGCGCATTAGCATAGATTCTGGGATTCCGAGTTCGCGCCCCAAACTCCGCACTTCATCTTTAAAGAGTTCGCGCAATGGCTCGATGAGCTCAAATCTCATCCACTCAGGCAGTCCGCCGACATTGTGATGAGATTTGATTGTCTTGCTGGGACCTTTCACACTTACAGATTCGATGACATCGGGGTAGAGCGTGCCTTGTGCCAAAAATTTAATCTCGCCATTTGCGTTGTGCGCTCTTGCCTCGCGCTCAAAGACTTCGATAAAGCTTTCCCCGATGATTTTGCGCTTTTGCTCTGGCTCGGTAATGCCTTGTAAGCGACTTAAAAACAGCTCGCTTGCGTCTGCGGTGATAAGCGGGATTTGTAGATTCTGCTTAAACATTTGCTCCACTGCCTCTCTCTCGCCCGCGCGGAGTAAGCCCGTATCGACAAAGACGGGGATTAGATTCTCCCCGATTGCTTTGTGGAGTAATGCCGCCACCACGCTAGAATCTACGCCACCACTCACCGCGCACAGCACTTTAGCGGACTTGCCTTTGTGCGATAAATCACGGAGCTTGTCGCTCGCTTCCTCGATAGGCGTTTTAGCCTTATCTCGTTGCTCGCAACTTCGCAACCCTGATTTCTCATCACAAATGCTTCGCCCTTGCTTATTAAACTTTGATTGTGTTTTTTTGTCATATTGAGGCTTTGAAAAAGCCGAAATATCTCTATCGCTGGACTTTTGAGATACTTCGCTACGCTCAGTATGACAAGCGGTGTTGTTTTTAGGGTTTTGCCTTTGTTGATTAGTAGCGTTATCATTGTGAGCAAAACAAGCAAAGCGCAGTTTCTTTAGAAAATCACTTTTTCTCTCTTCCCACACCTTTTTATTTAGACACATCACAGATTCGTTATTTATGTCTTTTTCGCCATTTCGCACAAAGCCAAATCTTTCATAAAATCGTATCGCTTTGAGATTTTCCTCATACACGCTAATGTAGATTTCCTCTCGTTTGCCACCCTCCCATAGTTTTTCTAGTAGCGTGGCTAAGGCTTGTGTGCCAAGCCCTTGATTGCTAAAGCGCATATCAATCATAAACCTATCTATCCACAATCGTTGCTCAGATTCTATATCCCCAAACATCACAAAGCCAATGAGCGTATCCCTATAATATATCGCATTTGTTTGCCAAGCCTTATCCTGCGTGGCATCTTTGATAGAATCTGCATTAGATTCGATAAAGTTTTTATCCCTTTGGCTTACTTGCAAAGCGCAAACCACATCTTTGTTTGAGGCATTAATCGCTATAAAAGTTATATCGCTATTTTGTGTTGCTGTGGCGTTGTCATATTGAGGCTTTGAAAAAGCCGAAATATCTCTATCGCTGGAATCTAGAGATACTTCGCTACGCTCAGTATGACAAGCGGTGTTGTTGGAGTTTTTATCGTCATTGCGAGCGGATTTGTCAAAATCCGCGTGGCAATCCATTTCCTCTAAACCCACGATTTTTCGCACTTTGGCGATTTCTAACTCGGCAAAATTGTGCATATTCCAATCATCACTCGCCCCGCAAATCTCACGCGCAAAGTTTGAGAGAATCTGCGCTCCGCACTCGCTATGCACCACTTCGGGGTGGAATTGTATCGCATAAATTTCGCGCTTCAAATCTGCAATGGCGCAAATCTCGCTATTTGCACTCCTACCAATCGCGCTAAATCCACTCGGCAGGGCAATGACTTTATCACTATGGCTCATCCACACGATACAATCTTGCTTCACGCCACTAAAGATTCCGCGTGAATCAATGATTGTAAGATTTGCCTTGCCAAATTCTTGCGCACTAGATTTTGCGACTTGTCCGCCGAAAAAATGCGCGATAAACTGCATTCCATAGCAGATTCCCAAAATGGGAATCCCTAGCGTGAAAATCTCGCTATCAGGCTTATACGCGTCCTTTTCATACACACTTGCAGGACCGCCGCTTAGGATTAGTCCGCGCGGATTTTTCGTCTTTATAGACTCCGCGCTCTCAAAATAGGGCATTATTTCCGTATAGATTCCCATTTCGCGCAAACGCCTAGCGATTAACTGCGTGTATTGGCTTCCAAAGTCAAGCACGATGATTTGGGGGTGTAGCATTTGCAAGTGTTGTGGATTGTGTGGCTTTTGTGTTTTTTGCATAGAGGGGGTTTTAGCGGATTTTGCACTCATTATGTCTCCTAAATTTAAGGCTAAAATCGCATTATAGCAAATTTGCCTTAAAACTTTAAAAGGCTACTATTTAAAAATTTAGTTTAACTCTAAACGCCCCTTTAGCATATCAGCAATATAGCTACGATCCCCAATGCCTAGCATTTTTGCTCGAAAAGTCTTAGCACTTTTTAGTCGCAAAATATCGCCGTGTGCAGCAGGATTTCGCACTTGTTGTATATGGTTGATTGCCATAGAAAAGCGAGTGATAAATGACAAAAACTTAGGATTTTCGGTGGCATATTTTGTGATATAGGGTTGCAAAGTTACTTTTAACAAATGTTTATAAATGCCTAAAAAAGTGCTAGATTCTAGCAAGTCGCCCACTTTTTTTGTCTTGCCATTTTCATCAAAATCTATTTCTAGCAATTTTTTATCAATCTTTGCAAGCGTGGCGATAAAATCTTTCATAAAAATCCTGCATTCTTGCTCATACGCCTTTGCATAGCGCAACACTACACCGCTAAAATCATATCCCACATCGCCCTTATTTGCGCTAAATTCTAGCTCGGCATAAATGAGATTTTCAAAGCTATTTGGGTGCAGGGCATAAAGCAAGTTTGCCCCAAAGACAAAATGCGCTAGATTCTCTTGCATAGCCAAAAACTCCGCGCTTTTAAAAAGGCTTAGAAAATATTTTTTGTTTGCATTTGATTTGTTGCCATTTGTTTGTTCATCTATATCATCGCAAAAATAATCTATTTCATTTTTTTGCGTGATTTTCAAAGGATAGGTATATGAGTTGCCATAAATTGCATAAGTATGCCCACCAAAATCAGGCGTGCAAAATCCAGCCAAATATTTATCGCGCAAAGTCGCAAAATCATCACACACAATCTCGCGCAAATCCGTGATGATGAAATATTCCTCGACATTTAAGTCTTTTTGCTGATAGTAGTTTGGGATTATCTCACTTGGGGCTTGGGATTTATCCAAAATCTCATCGACTTTTGCCACATAGAGATTAGCATAATCCGTCAAAAAAAGTTGCAAATATGCGCGTTTGTCCTGTGCTTTTTGTGAATGTAGCTCGGATTTTATCGTGGCTAAATCTAGCGGATTTTCCCCTGTGCATTTTTGACTTCCTAGCGTGTCTTTTAGCTTGGAGCGCACCTTGCCAAAAGCGACTTTGCCCTTTTGCTTTAACACTTCTAAGTGGGATTCTATCACGGTGTCTTGGTAGTATGGATTGTATAAAATCAGCAGGTTTGTCATTTTGTTTCCTTTATGCTAGAGATTTTAAAATGTCTTAAATATAGGCGTAAAGATTTTGGGTTATTTGCTTTTGCTGATGAGATAGCCACCTACCCACCACAGCCCTAGCCACGCTAGTCCCCACGCCACACCATAAAAATAAAAAATCGCAATGGTGGCGATGATAAAGCCCACAAAAACAAACACATACATATACGCTATAAAGAGAAACAATCCTAAAATAGCCGATAAAACCGCTAATAAAAATAAAAAAATCGTTCCCATTTGTTCCCTTTTTGTGCGTTAGTTTTTGGTTTTGCACTTTTTAGATTTTTTTTGCTATGAAATCCAAACGACAATCTAGCCTAAAAGCGACTTTATCGCTTCATCGATTGATTTATCGACTTTGCGCTTTTGGCTAAATCGCTCTAACGCACAAAATATTTCTTCAAATTCTTGTGGATTTTGCTTTTTATACGCGAGGATTAAATCTAATGCTTCAAATGCAGAATCTACGCGTTTTTGTTTGGATTCTAGCTCGTTTGTGAAAATCTCTGCTTGTTGTTTTAGTGCAAATCCTAATCTCCCTAGACGCGTTAGTTTCCCTAGCTCCCATAGTTTCACAAATTCGCTTAAAAACTTATACAGCACACTAATAATCTTTGAGAATTTTTTCAAGTCCATCATTGCGTCCTTATATTTTGTCGATAGGATTGAAGCACGAGAGCCTATTAAGCGTTGCTTTTAACCTTAGTTGCCCTTAAACAAGCCTTTGAAAAAATCGCCTATGCTTTTGACATCTAAATTTGGCATTGGTGTTTTACTCATTGGCTCATTGCATTTCTCACACATTGGGCACATTTCAAGCGGGCTTAGCGCATCGCTTTTGGGTGAGACAAATTTCACCTTGCCACATTTGGGACATTTTGCTATGAATGATTTTGGTTTGATTGGCATTTTTTGCTCCTTTGTCTTGGTTTGGTAAAAATCTACTTGTCGGAATGAGCGCAAGCGAAGTATCTCAAAGCATAGATTCTGTAAAAAATCCAAAAATACAAATCGAGATATTTCGCTAACGCTCAATATGACAAAGAAAATTTTATTGACAAAAAAATCCGTCATTGCGAGCAAATGCGACTTTGTTAAAAGTAGCATTTGCGTGGCAATCCATTTTTTATGTTTTTGATTGTGGATTTTGCTTGCGCAACTGCGCCCACTCGCGCTTACGCGCTGAATCGCTACTTCGTAGCTGTGGGCTTGTGCCACGCTTAACTAGCGTTTGCTCGCAATGACTTTACCCACCCCCAAACCCCCTCCGCAAGGGAGGGGGGCTTATTATGGATTGCCACGCGCAACAAGTTGCGCTCGCAATGACAGCAACTTTTTTATGCTAAAAACATTTGTCATACTGAGTGTAGCGAAGTATCTCAAAAATCTAAAAAACAAAAATAGAGATATTTCGCGCTTACGCGCTCAATATGACAAAAAAACCCACCCCCACCCAACAGGTTGCGAGGCGTTAGCCGAAGCAAAAACCCATTTTGCAAGGGAAGGGGTTTTTTAAGATTCTCACAATGACACAATCTCATACACTATGAGACTTTGTTATGCGGATTGTTGCAATGTCTCTACGCGCTCGCTACAAAAGCTACCATAGCTTGCAAAATCCCCTCTTATCACGCCATCTAGTGCTGTGGCTAGCTCTAAAGCCTCGCTTAGTTTGCTTGCGTGATGACTATCTTGCAAAGCAGAATCTTTTAGGCTAGATTTTAGCTCTGCATTTAGCGTGGCTAATCTATCGCAAGACTCTTTGATAGATTTTATAGCGGATTTGACGCTCTCTATCTCGCCTACTTCATCTAAGTCGTATTTGCTAGAAGCGACACTATATATGTTATCTAAGCTCTTTATAGTATCCGTATCGCTAGAATCTCGCGCCATATCTTTAGCAAATGAGACAAAATTTAAAATCGTCTTATGCGCCTTGTAGCATTGCGATTCTAGCTCATAAATCGCGTCTATGAAATCATCATTTTTTTGGATTTCATCGTGGAGGGTATTTAGTTTATCCATCTCCTCATCATAGATAGGGATACCTATGCGACTGCATTGCGCCGCGCTAAAGCTTGTTTTTTTCACAAGGGCTGGTGTGAGCTGCATACCATTTAGGTGCTTGCATTCACTCTTGCGCAAAGTTGATTTTAGGGTATCTAGGCTAGACATCACGCCTTCTGCATAAAGTGGCTCATCAAAGATTTTTTCATAACCTTTGGCTAGTCCTTCAGTTATCGCTCCTAAGCCATTGCAGATGATTTTGCCCGCTTCCTCAAACGCCACATCTTTGTAGCCTAAGCCATAGTTTTCTGGCTTCTCCATTTGGCTATCTAGGTGTTTTTTTGCCTTATATCCTGCGTATCCTACGCCTGCTAGGGCTGCACTGCCCAACAATAAACGAGTGAAAATTGACATTTCTTGCTCCTTAAAAAAGATTTTGTAATGCCTACTCTTGCTTGTATCTTACCCGCATTTGCGCTTTTTGTTTTGTTTATTTGCGTTTTGCAAGATTGATATTTGCAAGATTTTGGCATTTACAGGCGAGATTTTACTCCCTATACGCGACATTATTTGTCGCGTTGATATACTCTATGTCTTTTTTTTATATTTTAACTCTGGTATACTGAGATTTCTTTCTCTAAATATATTTAGAGAATTCCTAATTTCGGTAGATAGATCTATCTTAATAGGGTGGATATCCTGAACTAATTGCTCATAAGTTGGAATCTCAGGTTCCGCTTTTAAGACAAACCTAAGTATATCTTTTTTATTTTCGCTAGATTCATCGTTTTCTTCGATAAATTCCTCCACTGCCAAATCAAAGTCGATTTTTATGTCGTTTTCATCGATTTGTGGCAAGTGTATTTTTAACACCTTGCCAAAAATTTCATCAATAGCATTTTTCATCTCAACGATGATTTTCGTTAATTTAGCTATTTGTTCTTTTGTTTCGTTGCCGACTTTAAAAATACTTTTGATTTTAGCGATGCGCTCAAAATGCTGGCTATCATCGTCCAAATCTTCCACACTCAAAGCTAACTCTAGCTCATTTAATGCTTTATAAATCGTATCTTTGCGCTTCTTTTTGTGCAAGTTAGATTCTACATACATTGCATATACGCTAAAAAGTCGCTTTATTAGCATTGTTTGCAAAGTGTGGGATTGCGTGAGTGAATCCAAAAATTCCATTAGCGAGATTTTTTCAAACTCATATTCCTCGTGCTTTGTCGCGCTATATGTGCTTATGCCATCATACTCGATTCCATAGGCATTAAGTTGCTTTTTGATTTGCTCAAATACGGCTTTTCTTTGGCTTGGGCTTGGCACATCAGCCTTGTTTAGCACGACATAGAGTTTTTTACTGCTTAAATCTAGCTCGCTTAAAAAATCTATATCATCTTTTTCTATCGTGCCTTTGCTATCTAGTCCGATTAGCCAGAGCATTGCGTTTGCATTGTTTAAAAATTCTTGTGCGCTATATCTATCGCTATCTCTAAAGCCATCTTTTGATGGATTGTATCCGGGCGTATCGATAAAGCATAGATTTTCATAGCGCGATTCAAGTGTGGTTTTTAGCACCATAAATGGCATAATCTTTTTTAGATTAAAGCCAAAACCTTTGATAAAATCGTGGTTGATTTTGCTATGAATCTCGCTATCTAGCTCATTTAGCTCCACTCTCACACCACTATTTGAAAACGCAACAAGTTTTGTTTCTTCGCTTGAAAGCACATAGGTGGGAATCGCCGTAGTAGGCGCGATTCCTATGGGCAATCTCACATTATTATCCAAAATAAGTGAACTGATAAATTGACTTTTCCCCGCGCTAAATCCACCACCCACAGCGACAATTTCTTTATTATATAGCTGTGAAGCAGTGGATATGACTTCTAGCTCTTTTTCTATACTTTGCATTATAGATACTGCCTCTGCTTCATTTGATAGGCTATCATCATTATTTGCAAATGCGAAAAATTCGCCATATAGCAGTGTCTTAAATTTCTGCAATGCTTCATTATGCCCTTTGTCGCCCAAAAGTTGTGCCACAAGGCTATTTTTAAATGACAAATCTACATTTTGCGCTATCAAATCCGCATTTTTAGCCATTTGAGATTCTAGCAACTCGCGCTTGACATAGTTAGAAAAATCCTTATATTTGACATATCCAAAAAATGACATTATTTTGCTAAATACACTCATTTTATTCTTCCTCCATTCTAGCGTATTTGCTCTAGCGTATTTTGCAAGTTTTTGTATGCTTTTAGTCGCGCCTCTTTATTTGCCAAATCATCTTTTAGTCGCTCTATCTCGCTAATGATTTTGCCAAATATGCTATCGCCTAATTTGACACCTTTTAGATTTTGCTCTATTGTGTCAGCAAAGTTTGTTATATCTTTTGTTACTTGGCTTTTAAAATCAGCGATATAGCTCTCCACTTCCCCGATAAAACTATTTGCTTCATATCCTTGTAGTGTGCCTCGCGCGCCATTTATGGATTCTGGAATCTGTGATTCATAGCTGATTTCGGGGTATTGTATCGTGCTAAAGGCGTCTTTTATGCTTTTGGATAAAACAATCCTATCCAAATGAATACTATCCACTTCTTTAAGCAAAGTCGTGGTTATCGCTTTTTGTGCCTTTTTTTGCCATTCTTTGATAAAGTCTTTGCTCTGTGTGCTAAGGAGATTTTCTAGTTCTGCGCAAGTGTCTTTTACTACGCCACGAATTTGTCCAGCTTTATAAGTGGCAAAAACTTTTGTCTTAGTTTTTGTTCGTCCCCAGCTAAAAGGATTATACCACGAGCTATCATCTACTTCATAACTTTTACTATCTGTGCCTTGCGCACCCTCACTTTTGGATTCTAAATCTCTAAAAAATCTTTCTTTCCTATCTTTTAGATTTTCGCGCAAATCTTTGACTAACTCATCACACAAATCCTCATAGACTTCATTTAGCGCAAATTCTGCATTGCGCTTTGTTGCCTTTAGCTCGACTTCTTGTGCTTGTAGCTTTTCTAAATCGCTTGCTTCAAGTAAGGCGATTTGTTCTTTGATTGTATCTATCAAAGCACTTTGATAAGCTTCTAGTTGCTTTTGGCGAGTGCTTAAAAAATCCGCTAATCGTTGCTCTAAAATGCTCTCTTTTTGCGTTTTTAATGAATCAAAAATGGATTTTAGTTTGTCCATATTTGCGAGTTTTGCAAAGCTACTTGCCTTTGTGCTTGGTGAGAAATCATTAGGATAATTCTTTTTTAAAAGCCCTAATGCGTGAGATTCGTCCCCGTCTAATTCACTTTCATCGCGCAGGGCAAAATTCGCACAAATCGATGATGATAAAATAATATCCTCTCTCATCGCTGTTTGCATAATTTTGCTTTCTATCCCGCCATCGCGCAATTTTTGCGATATGCTAGATGATAATTCGTCCTGTATGAGCGATATTGCGCTATCTAAATTACCATTTGAATTATCTTTGATATGTCCGTGCAGTTGAGAATCTGCGCGAGAAGCCACAAAATAGATTTTGGTAGTGGCATTTTTATCAAGCATATCTAGCAATTCCACATCACTAGCATTGAGAAACTGCCCCGCAGGGGATAGCACAAGTGCTGCATCACATTTATCCAAAAACTCTAGTGTTCTAGCAGAGCGAGATGGCACAGGGTCATTTAGCCCGGGCGTATCGACAATTTGGACATTTTGCAAAAATTCATTGTCTAATCGCAAAGTGATGGATTTAGTAAATGGCATAAATTTGCCACTCTCTCCCACATAATCGCTTAATTTTGCGCGAATTGCTTCCAAATCGCCACTAAAATCTTTGTTTGCTTCTAACTGCGATAGGCTAATGCCACTATTTTTGATAAGCTCATTTTGCTCATAGCAGGCAAATAGTGCTTCTTGTGTGAGTTTGAAATCACTCTCCACAATATCTTTGGCATTTTGGCGAAGTTTTGATTCGTCAATTTGCGCGGGATTCATCACTTTTTTTGCTTCTCTCTCTTTTAGCTCGGCAAATTTTTCATTTATACATTCTTGGAGTTTAGATTCGTATTTACGCGCCTCTGTGGCAATCTCATCTAAATCCTTTTGACTATAAAATTCTACGCTAAAACTAGGATTTTTGGCATATTCTAAAATCGTAAGAGACGCAGTCATAGGCGTAGCTGCCTTTGGCAAGATATTTTTGCCATTAAAAAGCAGTGCGTTTAAAAACGAGCTTTTACCTGCTTTGACACGCCCTAAAATGCCGATTTTTAGCAGTCGATTTTCGCGCTCTAATTCCGCTTTGTCCTTGCTAAAATCATCAACGCTTTTTATAAAATGCTCTCTGCGGAGATTTGCGCTATTATCACGCAAAATCTCATTTGCCTCTACTATACCTTCGATTTTTTCTACTCTTTGTAAAAATTCATTGAAACTCATTTTGTGCCTCCGTTATTTATAAAGATATTTTTTTGCTAGTGAATCTAGCTCATTGCTAATCGCGCTTAAATCCTCAATCTCTGCATTTAGCTTATCTGCGATTTGGGATTTTTCCTCTTGGGCTTTTTTGATTTCATCTTGTTTTTCTTTGAGTTTGGATTCAATCAAAGCACCGACAACTTCTTGCATAGCGGATATTTGGTTGCTATACGCGCTGCTAACCTCTGGCGTGATAGTAGAGCGGACACTTTGGAGAATATCCATTAGCAATTTGCCCTCATCGATTTTGCGCTCAGGGGCAAATAGTCGCAATAATCCCGTTACTATTGTCGCAACAATAGGAAGCCACTTTAGAGCGGGAATCTTTGCTAATGTCGAAGCACCACTTTCTATCGCACTAGCAATACCCTCTATCAATTCACTATTATCTGTAACACCGACAGAAATATTATGTAAAGCCGTATTGATTGAATTTGCGACATTTTCCACCCACGAAGAATCTATATTTAGCGAAGCGACATTTAAATCTTTTAGTGCGAATTTATAATCTGCGATTAGATTTTCGCGTATTTTGCCACCACGCTTTGTAAATTCATTTAGCAAAGTGCTACGGACGATTTCGCTTACTTGCGCGTTTATGCTTTGTGGATTATTTAGCGCGCTTTGTGCTATGGAGCTAATAGAGCCTTGAATCGCCCTATCCACCGCAATCATCGTGCCATCTACTGCACTTTGAATGTCGCTAGTTATGTTTTGAGCGATATTTTGCTTTTTATTGACTATTGAATCTATGGCATTTTGCAATTCTTTGAGTGCTTCATCTGCTTCATCTTTGGTAGATTTTAGTGATGAAATCTTTGTAGTCAAACTTGATTTTGTATCATTAAAATCAAACTTCAAAGTATCCAAATAGAGATTTTCAAAGACTTGTTCGGCGTTAATTTGTTCGATAATTTTTTGTAAAGATTGTGCGCGTTCGCCATTTTCTCCAAGTAGCGTTATATCTTTGTCATAGCCAAATTCCGCGCTTAAAATACTAGCGATTTTATTTTTCACACCATCAAGTGTGCTTGGAGCAACCAAATCCACCTTACTCAAACAAAAGCTAAAATCCCTCCCTAGCGTTTGCAAACTATCGATATGCTTTTTGATACTCATAGCGATTGTTCCGCTCTCTGCGCTCTCTAATATGATGAAATAAATCCCGCGTTGCAAATATTCCATAATGGCTTTATTATGCAATTCTAGCGGTGCGTCAAATCCGGGCATATCCACCAAAATCAACGGCTCTATTGCCTCTAACTTGGAATTGTTTAGATAAAGGCGCAGGTATTTAAACTCACCCGCGCGACTTTTTAGCGAATCTAAATTGCTAATAGCGATTTTTTCTACGCTATCATTGTCTTTCACGCCCTCTGCGTAAGATTGCTCACTTGTATAGCGTAGCTCGGTGGCTAGTGCCGTCTCTGGCGTAATCGCCACGCTTAAAATTTCCTGCCCCAAAAAGTCATTTAGCGCAGAGCTTTTTCCCGCACTAAATCCGCCAACCACAGGGATAAGCAATTCCCTCTCTTTGATAGAGGCGATAAGTTTTGATTTGTCCTTATCTAACCTCGCCTTTTGCGCTAGGATGTCTAACTGCCCTAGATAATCTACAAAATTTTGCTGTGTTTGTAACATTTGAAACTCCTTACATTTAGATTTGTTACACATTTTTCTATTCCGCCGTCTTATTTGGCAAATTTACCAAATCCAAAATCTGCCAATCCCTAGTTTATACTCATCGCGGAGTATTTTGCTTTCACTGCGAGAATTTGCGCTAGCAAATTCTCGCAGTGACACCCACCCCCAACCCCTCCGCAAGGGAGGGGGATTATTTTGTATTGCCACGCGGATTTTTTAAATCCGCTCGCAATGACACCCACCCCCAACCCCCCTCCGCAATGGAGGGGATTATTTTGGATTGCAAAAAATCTGTGGCTTTTGTTTAGATAGCAGATTTTTGCAATGGCAAACTTTTCATACCACATTTTAAAATCCCTTTTAAATCCCCGCATTCTACTCACTCCCCGTGTCAGCATTTGTCGCTTTGATATACTCTAGGAGCATTTTTTGGAGTTTTTCTTGTAGCGGTGTGGGGGAGATGATTTGGGCGTGTGGTAGCCAGCTTTTGACAAAATTTATCACTTCATCATCAAAGGCATATTGCATTTGTAGCGTTAGATTTTGATATGAATCTTTTATGATAGAGAAGTTTGCTCCCAAATTTTTGCGCAAAAAATGTGTCCTAGCTTTTGGCGTGGTAAGCAGGATTTTCGCGGTTTTGGGGGTGGTGGTGAGATAGGCGGTGGAGTTTAGGCTAGATTTTAGTAGTGTTGTTACTTTTTGGCTAGGGGTGAAGTGTTCTTTTGTGTCGATTAGATTTTGGATTTTGGATAGGGCGAAATGCTTTAATTTACGCGACTCGCTCGCTAGCAGATACCAAATGCCCTGAATATGCGCTAGCTTGTAGGGCTTTGCTACTCTAGGCTTTAGGCTATAAGTGAAGTGGAGTATGTGGTGGAGATCAATCGCTTCTTTGAGTGTCTCAAAGAGCTGTGTTTGAGGCTTTTCAAAATGCCCTTTGGATATGTGTAAGGACTTTTCATCATCATCTAATAAATCATAGACAAAAAACTCATCTAGCGTGGGATACAGTGCTTCTATCCCGCTGATAGAGGCAAATCGCTTGATAGATTTGGGATTTACACTCCCCCCCCCCCCCGTAATAATCTAGCTGATATGTGCCTTTGTCATATTTGATATTTAGCAAGTTTGCTATGTGAGATATATCGCGCTGTATCGTGCGAAGTGAAGTGCCAAACTCACTTGCTAGCAAGTCTGCCTTGATACACTCGCCCTCATAAAGTCGCTTTAGGATAATGATAAGTCTAGTGGAGAGAGAATCTTTGGAGTTGCTAGAATCGCTATGGGGCTTTGATTTTTTTAGAGTTGGTTTGTTTGGTTTTGATTTGCTTTGTGGTGTTGATTTGCTTTGTGGTTTTGGAGGATTTGTAGTAGCGAAAGTCATTTTACCCCTTTTGATTGTGCGTGTAAAGTCGTTTTGATTTAGTAAAAATTTGGCAAGATTGTAGCTAAAATTGGTTAGATTTTAGTTTGATTCTCACAATATTTTGGCAAAAATCTTGCGTGGTGTATTTGGTTTTAGGTGTAGTGTGTTTAGTTTGCGGTATTTGCGGGTTTTGGTTTGCGGTAGGCAAAGCCGTTTTGTAATGCTAAAAATTTTTTCGTATTAAAAATATAGATTGCCACGCTCGCTTTACTCGCTCGCAATGACGAAATATTTGAGTTGCCTTGCAGCCTAAGTTTGACAAAGAAACCACATCCTATCCCCCTTATGCTAATGGAGGGGGAATCTTTTACAAACTTACATTAAGTTACAAATTAGATTTTTAAAAAATCACGCTAGATTTTCTTCTATTAGCCTATGCACGCGTGAGTTAAAGTCTTTCACACTTTGCAATCCGCCAGATTCTAGCAATACCGCGCAATCATACAGCAAATGCGCGCATTCTTGCACTTTGGCAGAATCTGCCCCCTTTAGCTTGCTAAAAATGCTATGAGACACATTGATTTGCAAAATCTTAGGCATTTTTGGTGGCTCTTGTCCCATTTGTCGCATTAGATTTATCATCATCGCGTTTGACTCCTCGCCCACAAGCGCGATAGGCGAGCTTAAATCATCGCTTAGCTCCACTTCTTTTATTTCCTCTCCCAACGCCTCTTTAAAGCCTTTTATGATTTCTTCAAACTCTTTTTTCACGCCCTCATCTATGGTATTTTGCCCTAGCTCTTTTAGCGCCTCGCTTGAAGCGGCATCTTTTAGCGGAGTTTTGTCATACTCATTTACGCTAGGCATCACAAAGCTATCGATTTCATCGCTTAAAAGCAGGACACAAAATCCTTTTTTGGCATATTTTTCTAAAATCGGTGAGGCTTTTAGCAATTCTTTATTTTCGCCAATGAGATAATAGATACTTTTTTGCTCTTTTGGCATAGATTCTTTATAGTCTTTTAGGCTTAGATTTTCGCTTAGTTTGCCATCACTAGCAACGCTATCAAATCGCAAAAGATCTAAAATCTTGTCTTTGTTTTCAAAATCACTATAAAGCCCCTCTTTTAATGCCCTGCCAAATTGACTATAAAAAGTCTTGTATTTTTCGGTATCTTTGGCTAGATTTGCGATTTCACCTAAAATCTTTTTTGTGGAGGCGGATTTGATATTTGCTAGAATCTTATTTTGCTGCAAAATCTCACGGCTAACATTTAGAGGCAAATCCTCGCTATCAATCACGCCACGCACAAAGCGCAGATATTGAGGCAATAGTTCTTTGTCATCATCAGTGATAAACACGCGCTTTACATATAGTTTTACCCCGCTTTTATAATCCACTCGAAACAAGTCAAATGGCGCAACGCTTGGGATAAAAAACAAAGTAGTGTATTCTAAATTGCCCTCTACTTTGGTGTGGATATAGCTTAGAGGCTCGCTATTATCGTGGGCAAAACCTTTATAAAACTCTTTATAATCCTCCGCTTTTAGCTCATTTTTAGGGATTTTCCAAATCGCTTTCGCGCTGTTTAACTGCTCGGTTTTAGATTCTTTGACTTCTTTTTTTGCCTTATCTTTTGTTTTGTCATCTTTTTTTGCATCGCTAGAATCCGCTTTTGATTCTTTTGATTCTGCGTCCTCATAGCGCGTCTCTTCATAGCTCAAAAATATAGGAAAAGCAATGTGTTCGGAGTATTTTTTGATGATAGATTCTATCTGCCATTTGCTTGCAAAATGTTTGTCATCATCTTTTAGATATAGCGTGATTTGCGTGCCGTGAGTGTCTTTTTGACACGGAGTGATTTCATACTCGCCACTACCATCGCTTATCCAGCTATACGCCTCATTTTGCCCTGCTTTTTTGGTGGTTACCACCACTTTGCTAGCCACCATAAAAGATGAGTAAAATCCCACGCCAAATTGCCCTATTAGCGCGCTATCTTTCTTTTTGTCTCCGCTTAGCGCGTTTAGAAAACTCTTTGTGCCAGATTTTGCTATCGTGCCTAGATTTTGGATTAGTTCATCTTCATTCATACCGATGCCAGAATCCGCCACACTTAAAACGCCCTTTTTTTCATCATAGCTAATGTCAATGCGCGGATTAAACGCGATTTTTTTGTAGGCTTCATCACTGATTGTGAGGTAGTTTAGCTTGTCAAGCGCGTCAGAAGCGTTGCTTACTAGCTCGCGCAAAAAGATTTCTTTATTGGAATAAAGCGAGTGAATCATCAAATCTAATAACTGCTTTATTTCGGTTTGGAATGCCATTTTTTTGCTCATTTGAAGCTCCTTTTATGAAAATTTGGCAATTATAGCATTTAATTGATAAATATTTACAAACTTTATAGATATATTATCAACTTTAATTAGCCACTTTATATAAAGTTTTTTATCAAACAAATGTCAAAGATGACTCAAAATCTAACAAACACAAAATCTGCTACAATATCCAAACTTAAACCAACCTAGCATTGCAAAAAACAACAAGGACACAAATGCAAAATCTACATTGCAAACACATAGGAAAATGCGGTGGTTGCACGATAAATGCACCATATAACGCCCAACTAAAATCCAAAAAACAATACATTTTCAGTCTTTTTAGCGATGAGCTAGCAAAATCAAATTTTACGCCAAAAGATTTAGAAGTGTTTGCTTCGCCCCCTACTCATTATCGCGCTAGGGCAGAATTTCGCATTTTTAGAGAAAATATCGCTCCTATCGTGCATATTTCCAAACAAACACAGCACCAAACAAACTCCACATATACGCCACAAAATAAAAAACCAACAATCGCTCTAGCAATGATGGGCAAAGACAACAAACACAAAAAAGCTATCAAAATCCCCATAAAATCCTGCCCGATTTTGTTGCCAAATATCAGCGTGGCACTTAGCTCTTTTATGGATTCTATCAATGATTTGGCATTGCGCCACAGCAAAGAGGATTTTGAGATTTTATCCCACAAGCTCTACGCCATAGAAGCACTAGGCATCATAAATCCACCCAAAAACACAGCCCCAAAATCTAACCAAAACCTATCCGTGATTTTAACGCTAATCTATCATAAAAAGCTAGAATCTAAATGGGAAAAAACCATAACAAATCTAGCACAAAAACTCCCACCAAATATCGCAATCATCGGGCGAAGTAAACATCAAAAAATTATCCTACAAACAGACTTTTTACTAGAATCTATAACACTAACAAATTTGCAAAAAACCCCTTTCAAAAATGCTAATCAAAACACCAAAAAATACGACATAAACAAACAACAACATTTGATATTTTTGCGCTCTGAGGGGAGGTTTAGCCAGCCAAATGCCTTTATCAACCCACAAATGATTAGCTTTGTAAAAAGCGCGATTGCAAAGCATACTAGAAATGATTTGCTTGAAATGTATTGTGGAGAGGGTAATTTTTGCGTAAGTTTGGCTAGTGATTTTAGAAAAGTGCTAGCCACAGAAGTGGTAAAATCTGCAATCCCAGCCCTGCAAATAAATGCCAAAAATAATGGCATAAAAAATATCACGGCATTGCGACTAAGCGGGGAAGAAAGCATAGAGGCATTAGAGGGGAAAAGGGAGTTTTTTCGCGCTAGGGAAGTGGATTTGCGCTCTTTTAGATTTTCGCATATTTTGATAGACCCGCCAAGAAGCGGGATTAGTGGAGGTGGGATTAGCGGGGGTGGGATTAACAAAAACGAAATTAGCGAAAGTGGGGGGAGTGGAAGCAGAATTAGCGAAAGTGTGGATAGCACAAATTATGTTAGTGAAATTTGCAAAAATGTAGTTCGCAAAAACGCGATTAGTGGAGGTGAGATTAGCAAAAGCGAGAGTGCAAGAAGTGAAATTAGCAAAGAATCAATCAATGAGAGTAAAACAAACAAAATCCAAACAAGCCAATACAACCACAAACACCAACAAGACGCAAATATCTCAAATGCCTCAAACACCCACAAACAACGCGCATTAAAAATGCTAGATTTTATCGCTACTCATCGCTATATTATCTATATTTCTTGCAACCCTTTAAGCCTCAAAAAAGACTTAGAGATTTTGCTAAAAAATCATAAAATCACGCATTTTGCGCTGTTTGATCAATTCCCACACACCCATCACATAGAATCCGCCCTAATCTTAGAAAAACGCTAAAAGGCTACAAAGCGCGTTAGTCTTTGATTATCACTATACAAAAATGTGATATAATCCACACTATGTGTAACCAAGACCACCAACAACATCTCCAAAATGCCCCCCTATCTTCGTTATATGGCTATATTTCACGCCGTATAGAAGCCCACCTCACTACCCTTTTGCGCCCTTATGAGTTAGGATTAGAGCAGATGATTGCGCTATTGATTATCCAAAAAGAGGGCTGTATAAATGTCTCTCAACTAAGCGAATATATGCTAAAAGATAAAACCACCACTTCTAGGCTTATCACCTCGCTAGAATCAAAAGGCTTAGTCAAAAAATGCCAAGACAACAAAGTCGGCAAAAAAGACAAACGAATCGTGTATTTGCACCTAACCAAAAATGGCGAAGAAAAAATCACCGAAGTAAAATCTAGCCACATACAATCACAAATGGAGCAAATCTTTGAAAACGCACTAGGCACAAAACAAAAAAAAGAACTCAAATCTATGCTACTAAAAATCATAGAGGTGCTAGATGAAAAAGACTAGATTTTGCAGATTTTGCGTGAGTGGTTGCGCGTTTAATCGCGCTTTTGATTGTATTGCAAATCGTGTTGCAATACACATTGCTTTATTGTTTTTTGGATTATTTGGGGTTGGCATTATGCTAGATACCACGCTAGCGACAAATGCAAAATCTCCAAGCATAGCCCAAAAAGGCATAGCCATTGAAGCAATCCCCATAAAAGAGGGAAGTTTAAGCAAAAATGAATCATTTATCGGCAGTGTGCGCTTCAAAGAAGTAAGCTCTATTGCTTCAAGCGGGCAAGGCGTGGTAAAAAGCGTATTTTTTAGCATAGGACAAAGCGTAAAAAAAGGGCAAAAACTCCTAAGCCTTGATAGCGATTTGCTAACCCAAGACATCGCTATCAAACACGCCAAAATCGCTGATGCACGCTACACGCTAGAGCGACAAAAAAACGAGCTAGAACGATACAAAAACCTACTCCAATCCCAATCAATCTCTATCCAACAATACGAAAATCTAGAATACGAAGCAAAATCCCAAGAAGCTAGAATCAAAGCCCTAGAGGGCGAGCTAGCCATATCAAAAACCCAAATAGCTCAAAAAACGATTTATGCACCATTTGAGGGGATCATAGTCGAGCAGGGGGTAAGAGTAGGCGAATGGGTAAAAGAAGGACAGGCGATTTGTCAAATCCTAAATTCACGCGACACAGAAGTAATAATCGATGTATCAAGCGCAGTCGTAGGCAAACTATCACTAAACCAAAAAGTAGATTTATCCATAGGTGGCAAATCATACAGCGGGCAAATCTCAGCCCTAATCCCAAAAGCAGATTCTCTCTCGCGCACTTTTCCTGTGCATATTTCTGTGCGAAATGACGGGAGTTTCTTAGATGGTATGGCAGCGCAAGCTAGGCTTGATATTTCAGGGCAAACAAATGGCGAAAAAGGATTTTTAATCCCGCGAGATAGTGTCGTATATAGCTCTGGCAAGCCACATATATTTATCGTGCAAAAAACGCAAAATAACGCACAAAATCCACAAAATATGCAAGCTAGGATTGTGCCTATCTCTATCATCACTACGCAAGGCTCTTTTGCGCTGATAAAAAGCCTAAAACAACCGCTAAAAGAAAATGACTTAATCGTAGTTCGCGGGCAAGACAATCTAAAAGACGGAGCGCAAGTATGGATAACAAATAAACCTAAAATTTCACAAAATCGAATGCAAGATTCTACTAGCACACTTTAAGCGACTGCCATAAAATCTATCCTAAAGCAACGCAAAAACAAGTAAAAACCACAAAAAGAAAGCAAAAAATGAGTGTGATAAATCTATTTTTAAAAAATCGTGTTTTATGCGCGGTTTGCGCAGCATTTATATTGCTTTTTGGGTTTATTTCATCTCAAAAAATCCCCTACCAGCTTTTGCCACAAATCACCAAACCAACCATTAGCATTTATACTTCTTGGGCTGGTGCTTCACTATATCAAGTAGAAAAAGAAATCATCGAAGTCCAAGAAAAACACCTAAAAAATCTAACCCATCTCCAAAGTATAGTTTCTACTTCACGCGATGGTATGGGAATCATAAACTTAGAATTTTCACTCCAAGCGGATATGAAAAGTGCTTTTTTGCAAGTAAGCTCTAAGCTAGAAGAAATCAGTGGCTACCCAGAAAATGTCCAAAAACCTATCATCAAAGCCACAGGAGAGATAATCCCTATTAGCATTTATTTGTTTGCAAAGGGGGTGGATTCTAGTGGAGCGAGTGGGGCAAGTATGCCGATCGAAAAGCAAAAAGATTTTATAAATGGTGAAATACTCCCGCTATATGAACGCATAGATGGCGTAGGCGAAGTAGTAATTTCAGGTGGAGTCTCCACCCAAGCACATATCTATCTAAACGCACAACAACTAGCCTACAACAACATAACCATAGAAGAAATCATCTCCGCGATAAAAACCCAAAATCGCAATATCTCTGCGGGAAATATCGATTTTGACCAGCGAAACTATCGCTTGCAAACTATCGGCGAATACCGCTCGCTAAATGAAGTGCTAAACACCATCATAAAAGTCCAAAACGGCAAAGTAACTAGGCTAAAAGACACTGCCCACATAGAAATCACACACGAGAAAAAAACAAGCCACAATATCCATAATAATGATGAAACCATTTCTATCCAAATCCGCCCAACCGCAGAGGCAAATATATTAGAGCTAACACAAAAAGTAGAGGATTTAACTAGCTTTCTAAATGCAGAGATTTTGCCAAAATCAAAACTAAAAATCGAGTGGGGGCGCGACCAAAGGGGATTTATCCTAAATGCCATCTCCCAACTAAAAAGCTCAATCACTTTAGGAATGCTCTTAGCAATCCTTGTGCTATGGCTTTTTTTGCGAAATATCACTTCGCTTTTTATCATCGCCCTTGTGATTGCGCTAAGTATCATTGGCACTTTTATTTCGCTACATTTGTTTAATCGCACGCTAAATATTATCTCTCTAGCAGGCATTTCTTTTGCCATTTCTATGGTGATTGATTCAGGCATAGTGATGCTAGAATCAATCCTACGCAATCAAAACAAAAATCGTGCAAAAAATCCACCAAACGACACGACAAGCACCCAAAACTATATCCCACACAACGAGCTAGAATCTACCTCCAAAGGCATAAAAGAAGTGCTAGGTGCGCTTTTTGCCTCTAGCATTACTACGATTGGAATCTTTGTGCCGATTTTATATTTGCAAGATGAAAGCGGACAGCTTTTTGCAGATATTGGCATAGCCACAAGTAGCGCGATTGTGATTGCGTTTTTTGTATGCGTGTTTATTTTGCCATCATTTTTGATAAAGCACACGGATAAGGACGATAAAGAAAAATCAGATTTTACAACCCCTCCAAATCTAGCAAATCCACGCTACACAAAGCAATATTTTGATAGCAACTATACACCAACAAACCCGCTAAAATCCCCCATAAAAGCCCTAATAAATATTTGTAAAAGTCTTTGCACAATCTCTAAAAAAGCTATTTTGTCTAAAATGCCACAAAATCTAACCACCATAAAAAACACCATAACCCCCAAAACCCTACAAATCTACTCCGCCACGCAAACATTCACACAAAAATTTAGACAAAAATGCACGCAAAAATACATTATCCATATCCAAAAATACACAAAAACACTTGCCACAATCTACCAACGCTTCGCACAAAATCTAATAAAATCCACAAAACAAACAATCACAACTTCCTTGCAACGATTCAAAAATCTATACACAAAATCTAGCATTTTTTTTAAAGAAAAATGTAGCCTAATAATACGCAAGATTTTGCATAGCAAAATCCTTATCACAAATATAGCCACACGCACAAATGCTTTTTTAAAGTTTGCAAATCAACAAAAAAAGAGATTTTATGCGTGGATTTTAGAGTGTGGCATATACGCTCATAACAACATAATGCGACTGCTTTTTTTCTGCGTGCAAAGCCCAAAATCTAGGTTTATTAGCATATTTTCTTTTCTTAGCATTACGATAGGATTTAGCTTTCTTGCGTTTCCAAAAAGTGATTATATGCCAAAAGGGGAGCAAAACTTTATCATCGCCTATCTAACCCCACCGCCCGGGCTATCTCTAAATGAAAAACAATATATCGCAAATGCTATTTTTGCGCATATATCGCCATTTTTGCGCGTAAATGGCTACACAAAAGAACTCCAAAAAGACTGCGAAAAACAGGCAAAAAAACCAAAACAAATTGCGCAACATTCATTGCAAGATTCTACGCAAAATCTAGCACAAAATATTTCACAAAATCCTGCACAAAATCCTGCGCGAGATTTTGTCTCACAATGCGTGCCTGTGATAAAAGATTTTTTTGTAAGCGTGGGAAATAGCGTTTATTTCTACCTTGTCGCAGAAGAGCCAAAAGAGGCAAAAAACCTCATCGATTTTGGTAGAAATATCATCTCTCAAATCCCAAATGTCTCAGGCGTAGTCTTGCGACAGGAGATTTTTAGCATAGCAGGTGGCAGTAGCGTGGATATAAATATTAGCGGTGGGGATTTAGGCAAGCTAGCACAAGCAGCTTTGCAAACCCAAGATATGATACATGAAAAATTCCCCAATCTAAATGTCCGCATAGTCCCCTCACTTGCTGAAAATAACCGAGAGCTAAATCTCTATCCAAATCCGTATTCACTTAGCACAAATGGCTTAGATGTCGCTAGCTTTGGCAACATAGTCGAAGTCATCACAGAGGGCAAAAATCTAGGAAGTGTCCGCCTTGCAAATACGGATACTTTGGACGGGCTAAATGCGGGGGATTATATAGAGCTAGTGCTAAAGGGAAGCGAAGCAGAGCAAAATCGCTCGCCTGAAGACATACTCTATGCCCAAATATACGCTCCAAGCGGACATATACTAATGCTAGGCAGTCTAAGCGAAGTCAAAAACGAACTAGGTGTGGCTAGGATTCGGCATTTTGAGCAAAAGCGAAATATTTTACTCATACTAAACCCCACAAATACTACAAAATCCCCACCGCTAGAAGAGCTACTAGAATCCATAAAATCTAGCGTGATAAAGCCGCTAAGTGCGGAATTTAGCGATTTAGACATAAGCCTAAGTGGCAGTGCAAATAAGCTAAGCAAGCTAAAAGCGGAGCTAGCGTTTGGATTTGGTTTGGCAGTGGTGGTTACTTACTTGATTTTGAGTGCGCTTTATGGTAGCTTTTTTTATCCATTTTTTATTATTTTGTCTGTGCCTTTAGCGACTAGCGGGGGACTTTTGGGGCTTTTTGTAGTAGATAAGCTAATCGCCCCGCAAAATCTAGATGTCCTTACAATGCTAGGATTTATAATCCTCGTAGGAAGCGTAGTAAATAACGCCATCTTAATCATCTATCAAGCCAGAATCAACTACAATGATTATCAAATGTCGTGGTGGGATAGTGTGTTTGATTCTACTAGCACTAGGCTTAGCCCGATTTTTATGAGTATGCTTACAAGCGTGCTAGCCCTGCTACCTCTTGTAGTTTGGGCAGGGGCAGGCAGTGAAGTGTATCGCGGGCTTGGCGCGGTGCTTATCGGCGGGCTTATGGTGGGAGGAGGCATTAGCATATTTTTGATTCCAGCCTTATTGCTTAGCTTTCCGCCAAAAAGTTTCCACATAAGCAGTTTTGCAAAAAATCTAGCAAAATTTTTTGCTATGAAAACCCAGCAATAAAAGGCAAATAAATGAGATTTTATATGTTTTTTAGCATTGTTTTTTGTGCTATGTTTAGTGCGTTTGCTAGCAGTGCAAATGCCCTAAATATGCAAGAAGCCATTGATAAAGCCATAGAGTATTCAGCCAAAATCTCTGCTCAAGCTAGCACCACAAAAGCTGCCAAATATTACAAATATTCTACTTATGCAGGATTTTTGCCAAGTGTGAGTGGTGGCTATACTTTTAGCCACAATGCCCCAAGCCTTAGCCCCACTTACGCGCTAAATAGCCTAAATATCACGGCAAATATGAATGTTTTTCGCGGTTTTAGTGATTATCTAAATTTTGCAGAATCTAGGCAAAATCTATTACGGCAAAATCTAGGGCTTAGCAGTGTCAAAGCAGATATTATTTTGGCTACTAAGCTAGCATATATCAAAGTCTTGCAAAATCGCGCCCTGCTAGCAACAGCTAGAGAATCTGCGCGACTACTTGAAGAGCAACTAAAAAAGGCAAATTCTTTTTATCAGCAAGGCTTAAGGGCAAAAAATGAAGTCCTAACAATGCAGCTTCAGCTCTCAAACGCCCAAATCACACTAGAATCTGCCAAAATGAACCTAACCTACGCCCTAGCAGAATTAAGCAATTTGCTAGGCATAGACATAAAAGATGAGGAAGTAAGCGAGATAGATTCCATAGAATTGCTAGAGTATGACAAAGATGAGTTGCTAAACTTAGCGTTGCATAATAACCCCGACTACCTAAGCCAAAAATCTCGCCTAGAATCTGCAAATATCGAATTTAGACGAGCTAAGGGGGCGTTTTTGCCTCAAGTGGATTTGGTGGGGGTGAAGTATTGGTATATGGACGGGGCTGGGCAAGCAAGCGCAAACTACGGGCTACAAAGTCAAGTGCGCGTAAATATCAGCCTAAATTTGTTTAATGGATTAAAAGATGGATTTTCCTACCAAGTCAAGCGATATGATGTTTTATCCTCAAAATCTACCCTTAGCCAATATGAGCGTAATTTAGAACTAAGCCTACAATCTTTACTGCGCGATTATCAAAACGCAAAACATCAATTCCAAATCGCCCAAGATTCCCTCCAAAAAGCAAAGGAAAACTACCAAATCATCAACAATCGCTACTTGCAAAATCTATCCACCTACACCGAGCTAATCAACGCCCAACTACTCCTCACCACAATGCAAACTAGCATAAATCAAGCCAAATACAACCTAATCTCTATCCAAGCAAACATAAAACGACTAAGCAAACCATAATGCTTTTTTTTAATCCAAAATCTAAACGCAAATCCACATTACAAAAATGTAAAATATTTAGCTTATAATGCGCTTTTGGTTCTGCCAAAATACACAAAATCTATGCTTGCAAAATCTATGTTAAAAAAACCTAACAATACGGATAAAAATGGATAAAAAATGAATAATAACATTGCTTTAATTACACTTTTTTTTGCTAGCTTTATGCTATCAGGCTGTGGGTTTGTTATCCCAAGCACGCATTATCTAAACGCTAATCAACAAAGCGATTTTGAAAGCAGAGACTGGCTATTTACCCCCATAGCCCTACCCTACATAGAAGAGCTACAAGATGAAAATAAAAGTGGCGCATTGCTAGTGAGCGAGGGACGACAGGCGATATTGCACCGCATAAGCCTAGCGCGAATGGCACGCTACTCCATCGAAATCCAAACTTATATCTACAAAAATGAGCTTGCCTCACGCGTGCTTATGCAC
Source organism: Helicobacter sp. T3_23-1059 (assembly GCF_053654515.1). Taxonomy (NCBI): domain Bacteria; kingdom Pseudomonadati; phylum Campylobacterota; class Epsilonproteobacteria; order Campylobacterales; family Helicobacteraceae; genus Helicobacter; species Helicobacter sp. T3_23-1059. The sequence continues at coordinate 50,519 of NZ_JBSIUV010000004.1, forward strand.
GAAATCTATGAAGCAGCAAATCGTGGCGTAAAAGTAAAGATTTTGATTGATGATAATGGGCTAGATTCGGACTACTCTGATGTCATCGCGCTAAATCATCACCCAAATATACAAGTGCGGATTTTCAATCCCTACCGAAACAGAATCAAACTTTTTCGACTAGGGGAGATGATTTTTCGCTTTGATAAAATCAACCGCAGAATGCACAACAAACTTTTTATCGCGGACAATATGGCGTTAATCATCGGCGGGAGAAATATCGCTGATAGCTATTTTGATTCTAGTGTGAATGTAAATTTTGCCGATACGGAGGCGTTTTTTATCGGCAAAATCGCACAAGATGCAAAAGAGAGTTTTAAGCAATATTGGCAGTATCATCGCGCTATTCCTGTGGAGTTTTTGCCATCAAAACGCAAGATGAGAAAGTTTATGAAGCATTATCCATCTATCATCAAATCCCTAGAATCTGATGAGGAAAAATGGCAGCAATACTCTCAAGCAATCAATGAAGCGATTGACAATTATCAACAAAAAAATAATCAAATGTATTGGGGGGAAGCAAAGCTAATCGCTGATGATGTCAAAAAAATCGATGAAAAAAACCCCACAAGCAAAATCTATGAGGAGCTAAAAGACATTTGGGAGGGGACAAATGATAGCATTTATATCTCATCAGCCTATCTAGTCCCGGGCAAAAGAGGGCTAAACATAATGAAAGATTCTCTGCAAAATGGGCTAAATCTATTTGTGCTTACAAATTCCCTCTCAAGTATGGACGCCCTGCCTGTGTATGCGGGGTGGGAGCGATATAGAGACAATCTTGTGCGACTTGGAGCGCAGGTATATGAATATCGCAAGGGCGAAGACAAAGTCAAAATCCGTGGGCGAACTTCAAGAGGGGCAAGCCTGCATAGCAAAGTGCTTGTGTTTGACAAACAAATCACTTGGATAGGTAGCTTTAATCTAGACCCGCGCTCAAGCGTGATAAATACCGAAATAATGGCTACTTTTGATAACAAAGAGTTTGCCACAGAAGCCACAAAACTAATCCATATCGATATGCAAAGGGCGTGGAGGCTAGAGCTAAGAGGTAGCAAAATCCACAAAAATGGAGAAACAAAAGGAGGCAAAATATGGTGGTGTGCGCCTGAATATGTGGAGGATTTTGCAGATAATGAGGGCAAGCAAATCTCTTTGATAGATGATGTGGTGCGCGAGGGCGGAGAGCTATGCTATAAGCGTTCGCCCGATACTAGCGTGTTTTTGCGCTTGCTAAATGTATTTATGCGACTTTTGCCAGAAAACCAAATCTAGCAAAATCTATCTAAATATACTTAAAATCTAGCAAAATCTATCAAGCACAACAAACACTAGCAAAGATTCTTAAATCAAACAAAGGCTAGCAAAATAGATAACAAAATGTTGCAAACATTATAAAGCCCCTATCAAAACCTAGTAAATGCTAGCAAATCCTAACCATATCTAGCAAAAACCATAAAATCTACCAAACGCGCATATCGCCACACGCTATGTTACCAAACGCGTTAAATCGCTCACACACATATCGCCATAAGATTTTAGCCTTTTTTGCTTGCATTGACTATTTGCTTGCATTCGCTTTTTGATCGCATTGGCTTTTTTTGTGCGTAGATTTTCACGCCTAGCGTTTTTCATCTAGTTTTTTCTTATCTGGCTTTTCTTGTCTAGCGTTTCTTATCTAGCTTTTTTTGGCGACAATTATTTAACAAAATGAGATTTTGACTAGCATTTGCGACATTTTTTTGTGTTGTCCCGCGCTTATGTATTGCGTATAAATACCTCAAATTTTTCTCTAAACTCCGCATTTTTAGCTACAAAAAACGGCATTCCGTGCAATTTCACGCTAATGTCCTTATAATCAATGGGCTTTTTATCAATCAGCGTTGCCAAAAATTCCTCTTTCCATTTATCATTTAATGCTAAATGCTCGCCTTTTGGCTCGATGATACATTGCATTATCACACGATTATCCCCCGCCCTTTTGCCTAAAAAATAAAAATCTGGCTCAAATCTCTCCGCATAATTTGCATTTTCCTCCCCATTTTCTAGCATTTCTCTATCATCATAAATTGCAAGTTCGCTAAATCGCTCATTTCGCACGATTAGCCATTCTTTAAAATGTGCATTTATTAGCTCTTTTTTAGATTCGATAAACTCCAAAAATGCTCTCTCTAATGTAGTCCCGCTAAATTTATCAAAGTAAAACCACTCATATTTGCTAAAATTTTCCACTTCCGCGTCCAAATTGCGCGTTATTTCTTTATCACCGATGATTTTTAGCGGTTTTACACTCCATTCCCCCACACGATACGAATCCAAATATTTCCTCACACCCTCGCCAAATTTTTCTAGCACAAAAAGCGCGATTTGTAGCTCCGTGCGCGGATTATCCAAAGTTTGTCGCGGGTGAAGTTTGAGCGTGAGATTGAGATATTTAGCGATAAATTCGCGTTTAGATTCTATCTCAAAGTTTCGCGACAAAAAGGCAAAATTATAATCCAATATATTCATAGCCTTTAATATCACGCGTTGCGATAAATCGCTAAATTGTATCTCTTTATATGCCTCTCCAAAATCTAGGCTAAAATCATCGTTGCTTATATTTTCGCCCGTTAGATTCTCTTTCATTAGATTTTCCTCTTGAACGCCTTTTGCGTTACATAATGGCACTTCTAAAAAGTCGCTTTTAGCCACGATTTTACGCACGATTTCACCACTAAAAAGGCTATTTTTACTTGAAACTTTATAGCGCGAATTAGTAGCAAAATACGCTTGCTTATAAAATTCACTTTGCATTATGTCCTTTTTCACGCGTAGCACGATATTTTTTTGCTTACTCTGTCGCAGTCCCATATTGACTAGTTCGCTATTTAGTCGGCTTATAAATTCATTTTCACTTGCCGCGTGGTAAGCCAAAATCTCTAATGCTTTAAGTGGCACTCTCTCATTATCAAATTTTCGCCGAAACTCATAATCACTAATCGCGCTAAATTGTGCGACTTGCGATTGTAACACAAAGGGATAGTATCGCGCCCCACGCCCGATTAGTTGCGCTTCTTTTGTCGTCTCTTTTATCGCGCCTTTATTTAGGCGGACAATGTCAAAAAGATTTAGCACATCCCAGCCCTCATTTAGCTTATCCACCGCAAAAATTACGCGAATCTCATTATTTTTTGACTCCAAACTATTTAGCAACATTTGCTGATTTTCTATATCTTTGTCATTGTTTGCGTTGATAATGTGCGCGGGACTAAAAAGCTCTTGTATCATAAAGCAAAGATTTTGACTTGTGATTTTTTGCGCTTCAAAAAACTCTCTTACTTGCCTAAAAAGCACGATTTCATCATCATCACTTTTTGAGAGATTCGCATAAGATTCTATAAATTCCGCCACTTGCGTAGAATCAAGATTGGCGATAAACTCCAAAAACGCCTTTTCATTTGTCAAAGATTCGTTAATCGTCTTGCTTTTATATAAAATCACAGGCTTTAAAAAAATGCCATTTTGTTTTGCCAAAAGCATTCGATAAATATTTAAAATCACGCTCCCCAAAAACCGCTCACTAATCTCTAATCCATTGTATTTAAGCAAATAAATTTTTTTGCTAAATCCGTCATTATGAAATTGCTTCAAAGCATATTCATATACGATTTTATCGCTATATTTTTCTAGCACGGATTCAAATTTTGGGATTGTCGCACTAAATTCTAAAAGCAAATTTTCCGCATTTGCGCTAAATGCCTTTTGCACGATATTTTCCCAGCCTCTCTCATTTTCATCGCTTTTTGTGTTTGCGTTTAGATGATGCGCTTCATCGGCTAAAAGCACGATTTTTTGATGACGCAAATCTTGCAGAGTTAGCGCGTTTTCTCTCTCTTGCGTAAAAAGATTATACAGCCCTTGAATCGTGTTAAAATACACATTTATCGCATTTTCTTTACATTCGCCCAAACTCTCAACCGCATTTATTTCAACCTTTTGATTTTCTATGACAATCTCACGCGCAAAGAGATATTTCTCACTTCTCTCATCGCAAAAGTTGCTCTTTGTTTTTTCTAAAATATTGCTGCTATTGACAAAAAACACAAAGTTTCTAAAGCCTTGCTTGTAGCATTCTAGCATTAGTGCCGCCATTATGAGCGTTTTGCCACTGCCTGTCGCCATATTAAACATTAAATGATTTGTGCGCGGATTTTGCCTTTGCAAGAGATAGTGCTTTAAGGCTTGGACTTGATATTGTCGCAATGTTTTAGAGAGATTGCCCGTGATATATGCGGGGATTTCTATATTTTGTGTGTATTTTAGCGCGGATTGTAGCTCGGTGCTTAGATTTTGGCTATTCATTTTTTATATCCTTTCTAAAAATTCCCCATCCCTTGCGGAGGGCAAATCCAAATATTCCCCTCCCTTGCGGATGGATTCGCCCTTTGTTCCCCCTCCCTTGCGGAGGGGGTTAGGGGGTGGGTTTTACAAAACTCCATAAAACGCCCTATTTAGCTCTATCGTCTCGCTATCCACGCCATAGATTGCGTCCTCTATATCGCTATAAACTACATAATCCATATTTGAGTCCAAAATCTCGCATAAAATCCGCTTTTTATCATTGAGATTCAACGCTTCAAAGTCGCTATCTTTTGGCAATGTTTTATCCACGCGATAATCCACAAATGCCTTTTCTTGCAATTCTTTGTAGATTTTACTTAATTCGTCATTACGAGAATCCGCGTTATTTTCCACTCCGTCATTGCGAGAATCCGCGTTAGCGGATTCGTGGCAATCCATAATCCTTTGCTTATACAGCGCATTAAGTGGCATTAACTCAAAGTAGATAAATTCATTTTTTACATTGTCATTATGCGAATCCGCGTTATTTTCTACCCCGTCATTGCGAGACTTACTTGTAAGCCCTGCAAATCCGTTAGGATTTTCGTGGCAATCCACACCATTTTTGTCATTGCGAGAATCCGCGTTAGCGGATTCGTGGCAATCCATTTTTAGATTCGTGGATTGCTTCGTTGTGTTCGCTTCGCTCACACTGCCTCGCAATGACGATTCGTTGCGCGAATCTTGCAATGACGATTTTTCGCCCTGTGGATTCCACCCCACAGCTTTTGAGATTCCGCCTTGTTCGCCGTTTATAACTTTGATAAGTCGCGCTTTTGTGATTGACTCTACATAGTCCATTTGCTCTATGCCTACCCAACGCCGTTTCATTTTATGCGCCACTGCGCAAGTCGTCCCACTTCCCGCAAAAAAATCCATTACCAAATCATTTTCTTTTGTGGTTAATTCTAAAATTCTTTTAAGTAGAGATTCGGGTTTTGAATAACTAAACGCTTTTTCGCCAAAAATAGATTTTATTTCTTTTGACGAAGCCCTATTTGTCATATCCATAATTATGCTACTTTGCGGGATTTTTCTTTCGATAAATTCACCTTTTGTGCTAAATTTTTCATAAGTTTTATAATAAACCTTTTCTTCGCCTTTTGAATTAGTGATAAATTCTATTAAGTCAAGTTTTAATGCTTCGTTAAATTTGTCTTTACTCCACACAAAACGATAAGGTTCTCCAAGTTTGCCACCAGCATAAATTTTATTGCCTTTTGGCGAAATAATTTCATAATCCAAACTAGCCACATATCCCAAGCCCATATTTTCTAACGGCTTTAAATAGTAAGCCCCACGCTCTGTAAAATATTTATCTTTTTTCGTGTAATGCTCAAAATCTGTTTGTTCAATTTTGTTGAATCTAGATTCGTTTATATTTTTTGCGTAAATTAAAATGTAGTCGTGTATTGTTTGAATTTGTTTGCTATCTTGTTTGCCGCCTTCAATAACACGGCGAATTATGTTACCCACAAAATTCTCTCTCCCAAAAATCTCATCGCAAAGCACCTTTAAATACGCCTGTTCATTATCATCGCATTGAATGAAAATCACGCCATCCTCGCGCAAAAACTCCCGCGCAATTTCAAGGCGATTTTTCATAAACACAAGCCACGCGCTGTGGTTAAATCTATCGTTGTAATTAAAGCTGTCATTGCCCGTATTATAGGGCGGGTCGATATAGATGAGCTTTACTTGCCCATAAATATCTTTGCGCCGTTTTAGCGTGTGGAGCGCGAGTAAATTATTGCCTTTAATCAAAAAATTTGGCTTGTTTTGGAGCACGAATTTGAGATTTTTGGATTGCTTTGATTCGCGTTGCGAATCTCGCAATGACGAGTCGGGGGCATTGTCATTGCGAGAATCCGCGTTAGCGGATTCGTGGCAATCTATTTTATTTTTTTGGATTGCTTCGGTCGCTTCGCTCCCTCGCAATGACGAAGTGATAAACTCAAAATTTTGCAATGCCTTTGGTTTTAGCAAAAAATCAATTTTATCGCTTCCCAAAATCTCATTGAAAAATATTTCGTTGCTTTTGTCCTCATCTTTGCTTTGCGCGCCTTTTAAAATGCAATCTTTATAGGGGAAATTTAGCACGATATGGCTATCGCTTTTTAGCAACTTCGCGCCCGTGTGAAAGTGAATCATAAGCCCGATTTTGTTTTCAAATCTTGTGTAGCTTGTATCTAAAATGCGAAGTTTGAGAAAATCTAAAAACGCTTCTTTGTCAAAGATAAGCGCGGGATTTGTCGCAAAATCTTGCGTAGAATCTGTGTTTTGCGTAAAATCTTGCGCGGGATTTATGGGCGTGAAAAACCGCGCTTTAAGCGTAGGATTTTCAAGCAAAAATGTAAGTAATTGCGAATCATTATCAAGCGCGCGGAGTTTTGCTTCTTGCAAAGAGCCAAATTCGCGCTCTATGGATTGTAAGGAATTGTCAGAATCTAGATTTTGGTTTTTAGTGTGTGTGTGTGTGTGTGTGTGTGTGTCGAGTCTTTGAGAATGGTTAGCGTTTTTGTGTCTCGTGTGGTGTTTTGACTAGCTTCGTTGTCTTGGTGGTTTCGTGGATTTTGTGGCATTAGTATTCCTTTTTGTGATTTTATGATTTTGCGTTAAATGGCAGATTCTAGCAAGTTTTATAAAACAATAATCTTTAAAAAGCAAAATTTCGTAGCATTGTAGCGTAATTTGTGTGATTTTGCACGCTACGAGGTTTGCCAAAATCGCGCAAAAATCTTTTCAAAGTATCCTAAAATCTCGCACAATTTAGCACAAACAGCGCACTAAAAAGCAATAAAATCATCGCAAATCGCATCAGATTCCTTGTAAAAAATATTGCGAATTGTAGTAAATTTTGACTTTGCAATAATACTTTTTTAATATTTATTGTGATAACATAGCGACTTTTAAACTTCAAAAAAGGATAATGATTGTTTTATCATCAAATCACAAAAGCCAGAGACATTTGGTATAACTCAAAAGAGTGCAAAATAAATAAACTTATCAGCTATATGCAAACTCAAAGCATATTACGAGATGCGCAAATTGAAGCCATAAAGACTTATTTATATCTTAAAATCGCTTGTGAAAACAAACCCTTGTATCAGCTCTTTTGTGAAGGCGCATTCAATACTTTTGATTTTGCTTTGCTTAATGATGAGCTGATTTCACAACATTTGCGCAATTTTCTTAAAGAAAATAAAGATGCTCTAGCCCTTTATGAATGTGCCAAACATAACGCAAACAAACCTTTACTTGAAGTTATCCACAAATATTACGCAAACCTAAACTACAAAGATATTTTTACCAAAATATTTTATGATATTAGCTATACAGATTATCTTTTTTCTTTGCCTATGGGAGCGGGAAAGACTTATCTAATGGCAGCGTTTATTTATTTGGATTTGTATTTTGCTAAAAATGAGCCACACAACAAAGCTTTTGCGCACAATTTTCTTATCCTAGCTCCATCGGGCTTAAAAAGCTCCATTTTACCAAGCCTTAAAAATATCGAGTATTTTAATCCATCGTGGATTTTGCCCGAACCAAGTGCTAGTGAGATTAAATCGCTTATAAAATTTGAAATTCTAAACGAAAGCAAAGCAGACAAAAGAAGCAATAAAACACGAAACCCAAATGTCGCTAAAATAGCACAATATCAGCCATTTAATGCTATGTTTGGGGTAGTTTTGCTAACAAATGCCGAAAAGGTTATTTTGGATAAAATAGACAAAGCACCAAATTTATTTAATATGCTTAATGAAAATGATAGATTAGCATATCAAATTGCAAATGAATTGCGGACAACTATCGGCAAAATCCCAAATTTAAGCATTTTTATTGATGAGGTTCATCACGCAGCCCTTGATGATGTGAAATTGCGCAGAGTGGTAAATGAATGGAGCAATGGCGAATCTATCACTATGGTGGCAGGTTTTTCAGGCACACCTTATCTTAAAAGCGAAGAAGAAATCGCCATTAGCACGAATTTCTCCCTAAAACACAAGCAAATAGCTAACACCGTGTATTATTACCCACTTTTGCAAGGCATAGGCAATTTTCTTAAAACACCCATAGTCAAAATTTCAAGCAGTCCAAATCGCCTTGACATTGTCGAATCAGGCTTACGCGACTTTTTGGAAAATTCCTCTACTTATGCAAACGCTTTAAATGCTAAAATTGCTATTTATTGTGGTAGTATAGAAAATTTAGAGGAACAAATTTACCCAAAAATTTGTGAGATTTTAAGCGATTATCATCTCAATCAAACCGCTGTGCTAAAATTCCACAAAGGCAACAAATCTTACCCTGAGCCAAAAGACGCACAAAATACCTTTAATACGCTTGATTCAAACCCCATTATAAAAGTCATTTTGCTAGTGCAAATTGGCAAAGAAGGATGGGATTGCAAATCTTTAAGTAGTGTTATCCTTTCACAAGAGAAAGATTGTCCTACAAATATGGTTCTTCAAACGAGTTGTCGTTGTTTGCGGCAAGCACAAAAGGGCGCAGATGAAAAAGCACTTATTTATCTTAACAAATCAAACGCCGACAAACTCTCATCTCAACTAAAAGCCGAACAGCAAATCACATTAAGCGATTTTCAAAACGGCGCGCAAAAAGAACAAATCCCTATTTATCGCCACAGCAGGATAGACAAACTCAAACTTCCACCTATTGACTTTTATCAAATTCAACTTAATTATGACAAAACCATTACCAAAGAGGCAAATCCACAAGAAAAACTTGCAAATTTAGAGTTCACAAAGCGAGATTCCACACTCATCACTCAAAAAGATTTTAGCGATGAAGTTATAAATTCATTTATTGAAAATTACTGCCAAAGAGAGCAACACGCAAATTTTTATGTGTGGCTTTATGATATAGCCAAAGAAAGTTTTATGACTTTATCTTTGCAGGATTTAAAGGCGCATTTACCGGCTTTGCAAAAGATTTTTGCCAAAATCACGCACAAAAAAAATGGCATTTGTTATTTTAGCAACGACTATGACAAAAGCGTAGTAGAATCAGACATTCGCAAAGCTTTTAGCCCCAAACGCGATTTTACTACCACAAAAGAGATTTTACCGCAAAATGCCACGCTTTTACTTGCCGAAAAATTGCATTCGCCCGTGATGATTGACACACAAAGGCAAGAATCTTTTCTACCAGACCAAGACAAAGTCGCCAAAATCATCGATATGGATAAAGGCGCGATATATGAGCCACTTAGCCAAAGCGACAAAGAAACACTCATCAAACTTTTGGGACAAGAACAAGCCCAAGAAGCCATTGCAAAAAGGATAGAACACCAAAATAGCCCCTATATCACTCAAAAAGACAAAACCTTTCATTATCTACCTTACCGCACAGATAGCGCGTTTGAAAAAGATATTTTTACAAGGATTTTAAATCTGCAAGATTTTAAGGATTTAAATTTGGAGCTTTATTATAACGGCGATTCGCACCTTACAGAATTTCGCATACAAACTTACAAAAACAACGCCAAACTTGGGCTTTACACACCTGATTTTCTTATACTTAAACGCGAAAAAGGCGTCATCTCAAAAGTGCTGATTTTAGAAACAAAAGGCGAGGGCTATACGCTAAATTTCAAAGATAAAAAAGACTTTATGAAAGACTTTATCGAATCAAACAACGAAAAATACGGCTACAAAAAATTTGAATTTTTATACATTGAAGATTCGCAAAGCGTTGCAAGTCAAATCGCACAGATTCAGCACACTCTAGAAGTATTTTTTAGTAAATCTTAAAAAGGACACAAATGAGACAAAAATACATTCCATTTTTTCCAGATACCATTACAGGACAAGCGATTTTGGATAATTTCACACGCACTTTAAGATATAGTGGCAACGACAAAGTCAAAGAGCGCATTTTGCGCGGTATGCCCTTGTATGAAAGCAAATGCGTAGAATCTGTAAATCCCATTCAACAAAATGAAAATTTGTTGATTCGTGGCGAGTGCATATCAGCTTGTGCTTACCTTAAAGAAAAAGGTATCAAAGTAGATTTAGTTTATATCGACCCGCCTTTTGCAAGCGGAGCGGATTACGCGAAAAAAGTTTATATAAGACAAAATCATAAAATAGCGCAAGCGATAGAGCAAGAGCAAGTGGAAATGGGCGAAGATTTTCAAGGTTTTGAGGAAAAAATGTATGGCGACATTTGGAATAAAGAAGATTATCTTAATTGGATGTATGAAAATCTAACGGCGATAAAATCGATAATGAGCGAAAACGCAAGCATTTATGTTCATTTGGATTGGCATATCGGACATTATGTAAAAATTTTGATGGACGAAATTTTTGGCGAGGATAATTTTCAAAATCAGCTTATTTGGAAGTATTTTGGACCAACCAGCACAAAAAGAAATTATCCAAAAAAACACGATATGATTTATTTTTATACAAAAAATGAGGATTATTGTTTTAATTTTGAGGCTTGTTTAGTAGAGTATGATGAAAAAGCTATTAAAAGATACGACAAAATAGACGAGGATGGCAGAAAATACAAACTTTACTACGATAAAGATGGAACAGAGCGCAAAGCCTATATGAATGGAGGCACACCTACTGATATTTTTGATTTTTCAGGGGTTCAAAATCCAGAATATTCTACGCAAAAGCCCGAAGCGTTATTAGAACGAATCATAAAAGCAAGTAGCAATGAAAATATGATTGTGGCGGATTTCTTTGGAGGAAGCGGAGTGGCTGCGGCTGTCGCCCATAAACTCGGCAGAAAATTTATTCACTGCGATATTGGAATCAATTCGATACAAACAGCGCGCGATAGACTTAAATCTTTGAATGCAAATTTTGATATTTTGGAAATAAAAGACGGAATAGAACTTTTTCGCAATCCCGCTCAAACGATGGATAAAATAAAAACTCTAATTAACGGACTTGTGGAATCAAACGAACTTGATAAAAAATGGTGGATAGGCAAAATCATTCATAGCAAAGATGGCGATGTGCCTGTTTTTGTGCCAAATTTGCTTGATAGCAGTCAAAAGCTACTTGATACAGCCTTTATGCAAGAACTTTTAACACAAGCTATAAGTGCGCTTGATATGGATATAAAGCGTGTGGTGGTGTATTTCGTCGATATAGACGATGAGGTAGCTATCAAAAAGTGCATAGATGATTTTGCTCATACAAGAGCAAAGGTGGAATTGCACCCTTTAAGCGAACTGCTTGATGAAGTGATAGTAGGCGATGAGGTGGAATTTAGCCTTAATGAAGTCAATGGCAATTACGAAGTAGAAATCACAAATTTTTTAAGTGATAGAGTAAGTGCTAAAATCAACGCTTATAATGAAAAACGCGCTACACAAAGCATAAAAAATGGCAAAGAGTATAAACCTATTATTTTAAGCGAAAATGGACTTGAAATGATAGAATTTATCTCACTTGATTGCACAAACGAAAACGGCGTATGGCAAAGCGACAGCGAAATAAAAATCGATAAAAATTCATTTGTCATCAAAGACGGAGTAAAAACAAAGGAATTTTGGAATGGTAAAATTTTGTGTGCTAAAAAACCTTTGCGTTTAAAAGTGCGAAATATCTGTGGCGATGAAAGCGTGTATAACATTACATAAATACAAAAAACTTAATTGCGATGACTTTATAAGGGCGAAAATTGCGCTAGAATCGTAGCGTTGTGGCTATTTATTTTTCACAATTTTCATTACGCGATTAAAGTATAATCGCGTTTTACAAAATAAAATTTATGGAGAAAATTATGGATTTAAATACGATTTTAGATAGCTCAGACTTAGCATTTAGCAGGGCGCAAAAGGTTTGCAGGTGGATTGCCTTTGGGATTTTTGCGCTTTATGTCATTGTGGCAAAAATGTATGCGGGGGCGATTTTGCCAGATTTTTGGCTTGGCATTGTAGGCGTAGTCGCGCTTGTGCTACTTTTGCAAAAGCAGACTTTTCGGGTGGGCGTGTGTTTTGCATACACTTTTTTCGTGCTTTTTGGTGTGCTTTGGATACTCTTTTTTATGGGCAAATTTGATGAAAATCTTTTAAGTGAAGTGCTTGTAAGCGTCTCAAATGAGCAAGACATAAACGCACAAGCTGTCCCTGTGGTAGCGACATTAGGTGCTTGTGCTTTAATCATTTTAGCCCTCATCGCTTTTATCGTAACTTGGATTCAAAAATTTGCGCCCAAAATCCCTAGCATTTTTTTAGGATTTTTGGTATTAGCTCCGCTGACATATCTCGCCCCAGAGCCACTTTATGCAATGCTTTTCCCACAAAAGTATTATGCGAAAAAGTATTATGAAAACATAGAGGAAGTTTTGCCCCAAGATGAAATTACCCAAAACCCCTTGCCTATTGATTTGGATTCAAAGCCCATAAGCGATGAAGCAAAAAAGGCAGTTGATTTCACGCAAAATCTAAGCGATGGCGCAAAATCACCCGACAAACTCACGCCAACCTTGCTTGAAAACGCCCTTAATGTCATCTACAAAGACGGCGAATATCGGCTTCACAATGCTAATGACTACTACAAAAAAACAAGCGATGAAAAAATCGCTAAACTTAAAAAAGCCTACGAACTTGCCAAAAAGCCCGACAAAGCGCAAATGCTAACGCTCAAACAAAGCATTTTAGAATCTTGCTCTAAACTTGAACCCTGCGCAGTAGAAAAGGAATTTGAGCCAGAAGAATTTGAGTTAGAGCAGTTAGCGGGGCTACATTATGAGATTGATTATCTTAGCCTTGCTTTGATAAGTAGCGGGGAGATAAAAGATAGGTATTTTGAATAGGCGTTAAGTGTTCTAGGGGAGCTTGGCTTCCCTATGTGGCTAGATGATGATACGCCCACAAGTAGTATAGCCTTGTATTTTTATGGCTTGCAAATTTTAAGCTATGTCGATGATGAAAGCCCCGCGTATAAGGCAATCTACAACGAATCCAAAAAAGACTTTGCCAAATTTAAAAAAGTGCTTGAAAGCAAGGATTATGAGAATTTAAAGGACTTTTTGGAGTGAAAATTGCACACTAAAAATCTTTTAGATTCGCGTGATTTGGATTGCTTTGATTCGGCGTTGCCAAATCAAAGCAATGACAAAAATTTAGCATTTTGTCATTGCGAGCGGAACGAACACATTGAGTGTAGCAAAAAATCCAAATCACACGGCGTTTTGTTTTTGGGATTCGAGTGGTTTGGATACTTCGCTACAAGATATGCTTTTCGCTCAGTATGACAATAAAAGCGTGGATTGCTTTGGATAATCTACGATTCGCCTTGCAATGACAAAATTTTGACTTTTGATTCGCAACGCAAATCAAAATCGAAGTAGTTGCAAAAAAATACAAGCGACTAACGCGGAAGTATCTTTAGGCGATTTCGTGGGTTTTTTAAGCGCGAAAGCACGAAATAAGACTAAAGCGTCTATTGAGTGCTTGAGCGCGAAGAATCCCGCGAAATCGTCAAAGAGACAAACGCGCATTAGCTACTTTAATGTCCCCATATCAATCACATACCCAAACTTCGCCATTTCTGTGGCGATTTTATGATATGCCTAAATCATAAAATCTATCTAATATTATTGCTTAAATAACGATTCTATCGCATCTTTGCCGATTTTTTGAGGCTCTTCTTCGTTTGGATTTTGAGTATTTTTGGGGTTTTGCGCATCGATAGTTTCAGTGGCGTGCGCTTTTTTGCTAGATTCTGCCTCGTTAGATTTTGCTTCTTGTGCGTCTTTTGTCGATTCTTGTTTGTTGTCTTGTGATGATTCTTTGCCCACTTCTTCTAGCTCTATGTCATAGCCTGTTAGCATACAGGCTAGACGGATATTTATCCCACTTTTGCCGATGGCTTTGCTTTTTTGGTCTGTGGCGATTAGGACTTTTGCTTTTGGGCGTTTTTCTTTATTTTCCTGTGTAGATTGTTCATCTTTGGTTTCTTGCGTTGATTCATTGGGCGATATTTTCACTCCCAAAATCTGCGCAGGAGACAAAGCCCTAGCGATAAAGATTTCAGGCACTTCGCTGTATTCTATGCAGTCGATATTTTCGCCATTTAGCTCTCTGCTTACCGCGTTTATGCGCACGCCTTTTGTGCCGACAGTCGCACCTATGGGGTCGATTCTAGGATTTGAGGTAAAAAGGGCTACTTTTGCTCTATCGCCCGGGATTCTAGCACTTTTATGGATTAGCACTTCGCCATCTTTGATTTCTGGGACTTCATTTTCTAGCAATGCCTCTAGCATTTTAGGCGTGGTGCGCGAAATCTCTAGCGCAACGCCGTCTTTTTGAAACTTTACACTACGCAAAATCCCACTTACCGTATCATTTACATTAAATTTTTCGCCTTTTATTCGGTTTTTTAGAGGCAAGATCGCGCGAACTTCGCTAGCGGATTCTCTTATCTCAATATGCGTATTTTGGGCATCATCTATAGCGATTACTTGCCCGCGCACGATTTTGCCCTGCATAGTTTTTAGTGTGGTGTAGAGTTGGTTATCAATCGTTTTTTGGATATTAAACCCCAAATCCGCAAAAAGCGCATTTACCGCATTTCTGCTCATATTTTCTAAACTTATTTCATAGTGGATTTCATCATTTAGACTTATATCTGGTGCGCTTTGTCTTGCTTGTGATATGGTGATAAAATTTTGAGAATCACGGCTTGCCCTCTCATCATCATCAGCGCATACCACCACTGCGTGGATTAGCTTAAAATCGCGCTCTTTTTCGTCCTCTTCGATTATGTAGTTTAGCTCCTCGCCAAATTGTTTTTTTGCAGTTTTTATAATCGTGTCTTTTACCACTTGGGATACACTCGCAGGCTCAAGCCCCCGCTCGTGCGCAATCAGCTCGATAATGTCTAAAATCTTTTCCATTTGTTGCGTCCTTTAATGTGTCTTTTTGATTTTCTTAAAGCTTCTAAGAAGTTGTAGCGAAATCTTATAAGGATTTATAAGTCTTATATGAAGTAAGTCCTGTTAGGAAATTTTGTGATTATAACAAAAATTTAAGTCAAATTCGTTACAATAGCGCAAAAATTCCACCACAAAAGGAGCTACAAATGGAACTCAAACTTGCATCAATGGACTTAGAATCAAAAGAGGGCAAACCCCTAACCCAAATCAAAAATGAGGTAAAAAGCGAAGTCAAAAACCAAAAAATCATCATAGAGGATTTTATAAACGAGCTAGAATCAACAGAGGGAATGCGGGTTTTGTATTTTGACAAAAGCTGCAAAGACAAGGACTTAAAAAAGGCAAAATCTCTCATAGAAGCAAAAGGAAAATCCGTATATATGGGCGAAGTGCGATATGGGCTAGATAGCGCGGATATGATTTATGAGTTTCGCATAGTTTAGGATTTTATATTTTGTGCTTTGCATTGCTGCTTGCACGCTAGCAATGCAAAATCTAGCCCACAAAAATATCACAAAAGAACACAAATGAAACTTTTTATCCAAACGCTTGGTTGCGCGATGAATGAGCGCGATAGCGAGCATATCATCGCCGAGCTAGAATCAAAAGAAGGCTACACGCTAACAAATGAGCCAAAAGAAGCGGATTTGATTTTGATAAACACATGCTCGGTGCGCGAAAAGCCCGAACGAAGGCTTTTTTCTGAAATCGGGCAATACACCCAAATAAAGAAAAAAAACGCCAAAATAGGAATCTGTGGTTGCACTGCAAGTCATTTAGGCGAGCAAATCATCAAAAAAGCCCCGAGTGTAAATTTTGTGCTAGGAGCGCGAAATATCTCTAAAATCACGCAGGTTATCCACCAAGACAAAGCCGTAGAAGTCGCGCTTGATTATGATGATAGTTTGTATGCGTTTGAGAGTGTGAGAAAAAGTCGTATAAAAGCCTTGCTAAATATTTCTATTGGCTGTGATAAATCCTGCGCTTATTGCATAGTCCCACACACGCGGGGTAAAGAGATTTCTATCCCGCCAGATTTATTGCTAAATGAAGCACAAAAGCTAGCCCAAAATGGTGTCAAAGAGATTTTGCTTTTAGGGCAAAATGTCAATAATTATGGCATTAGATTTTCTAGCGAGCTAAAATCCACTTACAAAGACATAAATTTCCCAAAACTTTTGCGACTGCTTAGCGAGGTAGATGGCATAGAGCGCATTCGTTTTACTTCCCCTCACCCATTGCATTTTGATGATGAGTTTATAGATGAGTTTGCAAGCAATAAAAAAATCTGCAAATCTATCCATATCCCCCTGCAAAGTGGCTCTAGCGCGGTGCTAAAAAAAATGAGGCGAGGCTATACAAAGGAGTGGTATATTAAGCGCGCTCTAAAAATGCGCTCACTCTTGCCAGAGCTAACCATTAGCACGGATATTATCGTGGGTTTTCCAAGTGAGAGTGAGGAGGATTTCGCTCAAACGATGGAAGTGCTAGAAAAAGTGAGGTTTGATACGATGTATAGCTTTATCTACTCGCCTCGCCCACATACTATTGCGCATTCGTGGGGAGAAAAAGATGCCGTGCCAAAAGATGTGGCACAAAATCGCTTAAGTAGATTGCAAAATCGCCATAGGGAGATTTTGCGCGAAATCGCCCAAAATGAAATAGGCAAAATCTATGAAGTGCTAGTAGAAAACACTTATGCCGATGAAAAACAAGTATTTAGCGAGGGTAGAAGCGATAATAATCGACTTTTGCATTTGCAAGGTGTGAGGCTAAATATCGGAGATTTTGCGCGCGTGCGTGTCTGCAAAAATGAGGGTGGAAGCCTATATGGAGAGGTTTTGTGATAGATTTTGTGTGGCTTTTGCATTGCTAGATTTTATAAAATATGAGGTTTTTTAAATGCGTTTGGAAAATGCGGTGGTAGTAAGGTTGGTGGCACATTTGATGCGACAACTAAGATTTTATAAAAAATGACATTATATTTTTGATGGTTTTTTTATGATTTTGCGTGAAATAAAGTCCTTTTTTGTTGTGTTGCTACCTTGAGATAGCTACTTGTTAGCTACAAAAGTTTTCTTAAACAAAATCATATAAATTTATGTTAAAATTGCCACTTTGTTTGCTTGCCTTGTTTGCTTATGTAAGATTTTACAAAACCTAATCAAAATCTAAAAAAGGAGTGTGCTATGAGCACGGTTTTTGTTGTTATTGAGATTATTTTATCTATCGTTATTGTAGGCGTAGTCCTACTACAAAAATCCTCAAATCTCGGTCTTGGCGTATATAGCGGGAGCAATGAATCCTTATTTGGAGCAAAAGGTCCCGCAGGATTTTTGGCAAAATTTACAATGTTTTTGGGGTTGTTATTTCTAGCAAATACGATATTTTTGGGCTATCAGTTTAATGCCCAGCAAGAAAAATCCGTCTTTGACAAAGAAAAAGAATCCACCACCAAAACCACCACGCCTCTAAACGCACCACTTAACGCGCCTCTAAATTCCCCGCTAAATTCGCCTCTTAACCCATCTCTAAATGCGCCACTAGAATCTAGCACTCAAAATAATCCACCAAATAACCCCAAAAACAACGCGCAAGAAAATCCACAAAATAAAGCGCAAGGAGGCAAGTAATGACACAGGAGATTTTAGCCCACACACGCGAGTATATGGAAAAATCGCTAGAATCCTTGCGGCGAGATTTTGCTACACTTCGTAGCGGTAGAGTCTCTGTAAATATTTTAGACAACATTCGCATAGATTATTATGACACGCCAACCCCGCTAAATCAAGTAGGCTCAGTCATCGCTCAAGACGCCACCACAATCGTAATAACCCCGTGGGAAAAAACACTACTAAAAGACATAGAAAAAGCTATCCAAGAAGCAAATATCGGTGTAAATCCAAATAGCGATAGTGATAGCATAAAGCTATTTTTCCCGCCAATGACGCAGGAGCAAAGAAAAACCATCGCCAAAGAAGCAAAAGCTATGGGCGAAAAAGCAAAAGTCGCAGTGCGAAATATCCGACAAGATAGCAACAACCACATAAAAAAACTAGAAAAAGACAAGCAAATCACCGAAGATGAAAGCAAAAAAGCGCAAGATAGTATCCAAAAAATCACCGATGAAATGACAAAAAAAATCGATGAAATGGTCTCCCATAAAGAAGAAGAGGTAATGAAAGTATAAAATCCTATGCTTTTATTTTGGATTTTTTTAAGGATACGCTAAGGATAAATCTATGTCGCTAAATATCCCCCAAATCTACAAAGACGCAAAAGCATTATTGCAAGGGCATTTTTTACTTAGCAGTGGCAATCACTCCACGCATTATCTCCAATCCGCCCGCGTGCTAGAAAATCCACAAAACGCACAGATTTTGGCAAACGCCCTAGCCACACAAATCAAAGAATCAAATATCATCATAGATAGCATCTGCTCTCCTGCTTTGGGTGGGATTTTGGCAGGATATGAGCTAGCACGCGCACTTGGTGTGAGATTTATTTTTACCGAGCGAGTAGATGGGGAAATGCAGCTCCGCAGGGGTTTTGAAGTAGCAAAAGGAGAAAAATTTATTATTTGTGAGGATATTATCACCACAGGAGGTTCTGCGCTAGAATCTGCTAGGTGTATAGAATTTTTAGGTGGCGAAGTGCTAGCGTATGCGGGGCTAGCAAATCGCGGATATTGCGTCCGTGTAGGCTCTAGCTTGCAAAAAAAGCCAGAGTGTCGCCTGCCTGATAATATCCCACTTTTTGCGCTAGAGGATTTTGTATTTGATATGTATGAGCCAAAATCTTGCCCAATGTGTGCGCAAAATCTAAGCAAGGCTATTAAGCCGGGCTCGCGTGGCAACTAAAATCTAGCATATTAAATCTAACACACCAAAATCTATATGCCAACCCCTAAAACCTCCAAAACCACGCAAACCACACAAACAACACGGGCTACACAAAAAAAGCTCGCCAAAAATCGCGCTTCAAGCCCTCTATCTAGGCTTATATCCACACCAAAAAAAACCTCTAATACAAAATCAGCTACAAAATCAATCACAAATTTAGTCGCGGATTCTAGCAAAAATTCTCGCAAAGATAGTAGCAAAAAACCTAGCTTTGCTTTGATAAAATCTAGGCTAGATTCTCTATCCTTACTCGCCCAAGAGCTTTTTATCACGCGCAGGCTAAAAGCATTTATCACAGATATGTTTATGCTTTATACACCGATTTTATACATTACCACTTATGCTGTGCTAGGCAGTGCGGAGGCGTTTCGCAGTAGTCAGCTTAGTATTTTTGTGTGCTTTATGATTTATGCGGTGATTTATGCTGTGTTTATCGCTATTTGCGGGCAAACCCCCGGACTAAAATACGCCAATCTAAAACTCATATACTTGCCAAAAAACAAGCAAAAATCTACGACATCTCAACATCTAGATTCTAAAAATTCGTTAGATTCTACAAATATAAATCCTGCTCCAAACTTTATTGCGCGTTTTTTTCTTGCATTTGTGCGAGTGGTGCTATGGGCTTTGGGGGTGGCTTTTGTGATTGGGATTTTATCCCCGCTTTTTACGCGCTCGCGCAAGTTTTTTTATGACTCATTCACGCTCACGCACATCATTAGCATAAATCCACACCATATCAAAATCTAAAATCCACCCTAAATTTAGAAATTTTTAAACCCTAACGCTAAAATCTAAATATAGATATTTTCTCTTTGCTTAACGATTTTCTAAGTTAGATTATCGTATTATTCTTTCTTTATTTTGGCTTAAAAATACAAATTTTACACATTTAAAAAAAACTTAAAATGCGTAACTACACAATCTATTTAAGGATAAAAATGCGTAGCAACCCCATATCACAGCTTGGATTTTCAAAAATCGGCTTTGTTTTGTCCGCGCTTGGTAGATCTATCGGGCTAGGACATATTTGGCGTTTTCCATATATGGCTGGCGAAAATGGTGGGGGGGCATTTGTCCTACTTTTTTTAGTGCTAGCGTTGTGTGTGGGGGTTAGCCTCCTTATCGCAGAGATGCTACTTGGCAACAAAGGCAGAAGCGATATGCCAACTTGTTTTGCCACCCTAGCGCAAAATCCGCAAACTTCGTGGCGATATGCAGGATTTGCATTGTTTGGTGGGGGGATTATTTTGTCATTTTATTGTGTGATTTTGGGGTGGATTTTATATTATCTTGTAAGGGTTAGTTTTAGCCTGCCTAGCAGTATGGAGGCTTCAAAAAATATTTTTGCGCACCTTATGAACGATGGTGTAGAATCCCAAATCCTTTGCTTTAGCGCGATTTTGTTTGGCACGGCTTTCATCGTATCATTTGGGATAAAAAAGGGTATTGAACGATTAAATCTTATTTTAATGCCCCTGCTTTTTATCATTTTTATTGCTTTGCTTATTTATGCGAGTTTTCAGCCTGGCTTTATGCGTGCGGTGCATTTTTTGTTTGATTTTAGGGTAGGAGATATTACCCCTAGCGTGCTTATTAGCGCATTAGCGCAGATGTTTTTCTCTCTCTCACTAGGCGTTGGGACGATTATGGCGTATTCTGCGATGAGTGATGAAAAGCAAAATATCTTAAAAAGTGCGATTTGGGTGGTTATCCCGGGGCTTATTATTTCGCTTGTAGCGGGGCTTATGATATTTACATTTTATTTTGGCTATGATGGGGAGCTAGGGAAAGATTCTGGACAAAGCATAAATCTTGTTTTTATTTCTTTGCCGCTGATTTTTGGTGAATTTGGCAGTGTGGGGATAATTTTAAGCGTAGCGTTTTTAGTTGCGCTATTGTTTGCGGGGATTACTTCTAGCGTGTCTATGCTAGAGCCAAGTGTGTATTTTTTGATAAATCGATTTAGATGTTCGCGTTTGGTGGCTACTTGGGGAGTAGTCGCAGTGGTTTTTTTCGTGGGAGTTGTGGCGTTGTATTCGATGAGTGATAGAGGGGAGGGGCTTATTTTTGGTGGCAAAAGCGTGTTTTTGTGGCTAGATTTTATAAGTGCTAGCGTGATAATGCCTATAAGCGTGCTTTTATCGGTAGTCTTTGTGGGGTTTGTGCTAAGTAAATCAAATCTTAGAGAATACACGCGTGATTTTTTAAGCGATAAGGCATTTTTGGTATGGCGTTTTATCATTCGCTATGTCTCACCTATCGTAATCATAGGCATTTTATCTTACAAAATCATAACCGAGCTAGGATTAGCTTAGAAAAAAGGAGTGTAAATGGAACATTTTGAGGACAAAATCCAAAAAACAAAAGAGATTTTAAGCAAGCTAAACGCGGAGGATTTGAGCTTAAAACAAAGTCTAGAGCTATACAAAACAGGAATGCAAGAAATCAAACAAGCCCAAGAAATGCTAGAAAAAGCGCAAATACAATATGAAGAGATAAAAAACACCCTAGAATCTAAACAAGAGCAAAGCTAGCCAAAATCTAATCACGCAAAACTTTGCAACGCTAGCAAAAACACAAAGATTTTATGACAAAAGGAGTTTTATGAAAGTAACGATTTTCCAGCAAGACACGCTAGGACTAAATGATGCAAGATTTGCGCTATTTTGCTACAAACTAGAAAAAGACACGGTCGTGCTTTTGCCAGAATACACGCTAAATCCGTTTTTTTTAGAACTAAAATCAATGAAAATAAAACAAATCATCGCCCAAACAAACGCCCAAGTGCGATTCCTATCTGCGCTATCTATGCGATATAATATCCACTTTGTAGCCCCTATCGTGCGCTGTATCAATCGAAAACTTTACAAAGAGATTATCTACATTAGCCCGCAAAATGCAAAAACCTTTCATAATGTCTTGCAAGAAAAACTCGGCATAAAAGCACCAACTAACATAAACATAGCAGAATCAAACACGCTAGAAACTAATGCGACTATAAATATCGATGAATGCCTAAAAATATATCCCATATATCGCCAACAGAGGCTTATTGATTATAAGCATTGGAATGAGGCGAAATTTTTTCGCAACCACAACAACAAAATGCTAAAAAAACCCTTTATTTTTGCGTATAAGGGGTTTAATATCGCTGTATTATTTGGCTTTGAAGTGCATTTTGATGAAATGTGGCTAAGTATAAAAAAAAGTGGCGTAGATATGGTGCTACTGCCTTGTGCAAATACTTTTGATTCTATCGCTAGGTGGCGAGAACTATGCAAAATACGGGCTTTTCTAAATGGCTGTGTAGTTATTCGGGCAAATCGCGTGGGCAAAGCTGTGGCAAATGAAAATGAATGGGTATTTTATGGCGATAGCTTTATCGCTATGCCAAATGGCGAAATAATCGATAATTTGCGCGACAAAGAAGCAATGCTTTCTTTAGAAATCCAAAAAAGCAAGATTTTAGAAATGGCTCGAGAATGGGGATTTAGAAAGAATTTTTAATGTAGTTTTGGGTAAAATCTTTAGGCAAATATACAAACTTATTTTTGCTCGCTATCTATTGCAATGTAGCAAATTCCAAAACCTATTTAGATACTTCTAGCCCTAAGCCAAATAATAATAAGTCATTATGACAGACAAACGACAAACCCAACAATCAAAAACATAGCGCAAAATATACATTCCCATAAAATCCCCACGCAAGTCTTGTGTTTTGCTCGCAATGACGGCAATGGAATGATTGCTTGCAACGACAGAATGTTTTTTTTTGTCATATTGAGCGTTTAGCGAAATATCTCTATTTGTGTTTTTAGATTTTGAGTTACTTCGCTTGCGCTCAGTATGACAATGGTTAATGTTTTGGATACTTCGGTTGTTGTGCAACCTCAGTATGACAAAAATCAAGGTTTTGAATACCTCGCTTATGCTTAAGTCCGACAAGATACCCACCCCCTAGCTCCCTCGTGCTAAGGAAGGGGGGACAAGAGGTTTGTAAATCTGCAAGGAAGAGGGAAATAATGCCATCATTGCGAGCAATTAGATTCTGCGTTTTTTTGTAAAAATCTAATGCGTGGCAATCTATCTTTTTAAAATGTAAAGATAGATTTTAGTCAATCTAATAAAATGGATTGCAAGTGGATTTTATACAAAATACGCTTGCAAAATACAAAACAAACTTGCAAATACAAAATTCACTTATAAATACAAGAGTCCGATTGCGATAAAAATTTTTTACTCGCTACACTTTTTCGCACATTTTCACACTTTTGCCACGCAATTTTTTACACATTTGCTACACGCTCGCCACGCAAGACAAATCTTATCAAAATCTATTTCCTAAACAACGCTTCGCAACGCACCTTATCTGCAAAATGCAGATTAGGACGCCCGATAAAATTCCCCGCTATGACTTCGCCCTCTATGCAATATATCCTCCCCGCTAGTGGTGTAAAGACAATGTAGCTTGTCTCTTCTGTGCTAGAAAACACCGCTAGTGGCACTCCTGCTCCCACATCTGCGACAAATTTCGCTCCGCTTGATAGCGTGCCAAAATCCCCCTGCGCCATTTCTTTATAAACACGATAGCTTCCAAACCCATTTGCAGGTGGATTATACGCAAAATGCACTTTGTATGAAATCGCCACACCGATAAAGCTAGGCTTTCGCCCAAAATAGATTCTAGCTCTATCTCTTGGCGGGTTTGATAGCACGCTACCACCAGATACGGTAAATCCTAGATACTCGCTATCTCGCGTGCTATAAGATAGCTGATTTGGCATAGGTGCGCACGCACTTAGATACATTGCTAATAACGCACCAAAAACGATAAAAACACTATTTTTACACATATTCATCGCAAAATCCTTGCTCATAAAATGCTACCTAAAACAAAAAGCTAAGCGCGCCATATCCGCTTACATAAAGCGCGTAAGGAAAAGTCGAAGCATAGCCCACATTAGAGCCAAAAAGTAGATTATAGCCGATTCTGCTACCTAGCTCGATTTGGGCGTGTTTGCCTAAATCAAAGGCAAGTCCTAGCCTTGCTCCAATAGTTGTGCCAAATCCTTTTGAAGTGAAATTTACCTGCTTTAATCCTGTGGTTTTTTGCAAACTAGAGCTTAGCACTTTTAGCTCATCTTGAAATTCTGCATAGGCAAATCCTAGATATGCTCCTAGCACGCCTCTCACAGGGCTATTGCCAAATTTTGGGACAAAATCACTCCCAAAATGCACGGTAATATATTGCCCATCAAATTTTCCTGCCGCATCGCCACTGCTTTTTTTGTATTTATACTCCATAAAGCTAGAGCCAAAATAAGTGCGAAAAACCCCGTTAATCTGCTTGCCAAACTCAATATTTGCTTGATAAAAATTGCTAGATATAGAAGTGCCACTAGCGTATAATATGGGCGAAGCCATTAAGCCAATCCCATAGCTCCCCTCTAAGCGAATGTAGCCTTGAGAGGTTTTATCCTCGTTTGCTTTTTGGTAGGCGTTGTTATAAGCATTTTGGTAGTTTTGATTTTGGTATGAGTTGCTTTGAGGATAGTATGGAGTGGCGTTTTGTGGATTATCTTGCAGTGCGTCATTTTGTGGTGCGTTGTTTGGTGGATAATACGGCGCATTTTGTCGCTTTTTTGATTTTTGTTGCGAGTTTTGCTCGACTTCTTTTTGTAGTTGTTGATTTTGTCTTTTTAGCTCTAGTAGTCTTTTTTGTTTTTCTAGTCGTTGGATTTCTTTTTCTATCTCATCATCTAGATTTTGGGCTAGCGCGCTTGTGCTGATGAGTCCAAAAGCTAAAAAACAAGAGGCTATTTTGCGATAAACGATTTTAGAATAAGCGATTTTGCAGAATTTAATGGAGTTTTGTAGGTGGTTTTTGCTCATTTGTTGTCCTTTTTTTGTGGGTGTAATGATTTGTGATTTTAATCTGTTTTTTTTTTTTTTTTTTTTTGATTTACTTTTTTTAAAAAATGCTAATTTTTTGTGATTTTTTTGTGTTTTTTAGATGTTGCTTTTTTGATTTTTTGTTTTGCACGATTTTGGCAAAATCCACAAAATAGATAGGTATGATATTACAAACAAATGCTACAATGTGGCTTTGCAAATAGTGTTGCAAAACTTCGCACGATGCGCAAAAATCTTATCCCCACAAAATCTCACAAACTAAGGAATCTAATGCAATCTCTAAGCAGAAATACCAAAGAAACGCAAATCACCGCAAAGCTAGACATTTATGGCAGTGGCAAATCCAAAATCCACACAAACATAGGCTTTTTTAACCACATGTTAGAAGCATTTAGCAAGCACGCGCTTTTTGATTTGGAGCTAGAGTGCAAGGGGGATTTGGAAGTGGATTTTCATCATAGCGTGGAGGATTGCGGGATAGTCATTGGCAAACTTTTGGCACAAAGTATGTATCCCGTGCAAAATATCGAGCGATTTGGCAATGGCGCAGTGGCGATGGATGAAGCCTGCGTGGAATGTGATTTAGACATTAGCAATCGTGCGTTTTTGGTGTTTGATACAAGCACTTGTGAGTATAGGGGCAAGATTTTGGATTTTGATATTGAGCTAGTGGAGGAGTGGCTTAGGGCTGTGTGTTTTAATGCAAATATCACAGCGCATATCATAATAAAGCGCGGGAAAAATCTACACCATATCACAGAGGCGATTTTTAAAGCCTTTGCATTGTCGCTTCGCAGGGCTTTAGCGCAAAATCCACGAGTGAAAATCCCTAGCACAAAGGGCTGTTTGTAATCAACATTCTAGTGAAATTTAAGAATCTAAAAAAGGCAAAAAATGATAAAACTACTACTCATAGATGTCGATGGCACGCTAACTGATGGCAAAATCACGCTTATTGAAAATGGAAATAGCATAATGGAGGCAAAAAATTTCAACATAAAAGACGGGCTAGGAATCGTAGCGTGGTTAAAAATGGGCAAAGAAGTGGCAATCATATCGGGTAGAGAATCCGCTAGCACGCGCGCTCGCGCAGAGGAGCTAGGTATCACGCGAGTTTTTTTGGGCATAGGGGACAAAGCAAGCACGGCAAGAAAAATAATGTCTGGGCTAGATGTGAAAAAAAATGAAGTTGCCTGCATAGGCGATGATGTCAATGATTTGGCGATGTTTTCTCAAAGCGGACTGCGCTTTGCGCCTTCAGATGCAAATATGTATGTAAAAAAGCACGCTGATATTGTGCTAAATGCACGCGGTGGCGAAGGGGCGGTAAGAGAAATGATAGATTTTATCATCTCTCGCGAAGAAAAAGAGCAAGCAGAATTTTTAGAAATGTATCTCAAACATACAAAATAAAATCTAAAAATATTTGCACCAAAAGAAAATCTACAAAAAGAGAGAATCTAAATGAATCGATTTTTTAGTTATATGCGTATTAGATTTTCTAGGGCATTGCTTGTGCGCAAACGGGAGGAAATCGCCCTAAGTCAAGAATACGCAGAGGGAATGCTTAGTCCAAAACAAATGTTTAGATTTTACTTTCTTAGGTTTTTTAATATAGTTGTTTCGTATTTTTCATCATCGTTTTTGATTCATTGGTTTTTTTGGGGATTGTTAATCGCTATGTTTGTATTTATCAAAATCTCTGCGACAAATACGCAAGAAATCCTAAGACAACGCGCACAAATGCCCATCATTGAGCTATATGATTATCATATTTATGACGCAAACAAAGACTACACAAAAGCGAGTTTGCAGGGGCAAAAAGCATTGCGATTTGCCGAGTATGAAATCAGCTATGAAACTATCGTAACCACCAAAAGCGATAAAAACGCAAAATCTATCGCTTACATATATGGCGAGGAAGTCCGCAGAGTGGGCGATGAATACATATTTGACAAAGGTGGCGTGTATGCAAAAGATAGTGGGGAGAGCTTTTGGAGCAAGAGGGGAGTCTATGACTTACAAAAAGGGATTTTTAGAGGGATTGGGGAGTTTTGGGCTGTGTCGCTAAGTGGTGATTTTGAAGGGGAAAATATCATCTACAAACAAAAAGAAGGCACGATGGCAGCCGAAAATATCAAAGCGAAAATCTACTTGGATAAAGATTTTGACAAAAACAAACATAACTAAAGGAAAATCACAAATGAAAAAATGCTTATTTGCGTGCTTTGTGGCGATTTTTGGGCTAGCGCAGGTTGGGTTTGGCGATGAGCTACTAATCGATGCAAGGCGCGTATTTGCCGATGAGAAAAAAGGCATAACAAGTGCGGAAGGAAGCGTGCATATCACAAAAGAGCGCGACAAACTAAACGCCGATAAAGTCAATGTCTATATGAATAATGAGCGCAAGCCATTTAAATTTGAAGCCATTGGCAATGTGGATTTTCATATTTTCACACAAGATGGGCGAGAGCTAAAAGGCAAAAGCGATACGCTAATCTACCTCATAGAGCAAAGCGAATATCAGCTAATCGGGCGAGCAGAAGCAAAAGAGATAGGCAAGCCAAACTATCTCAAAGGAGAAAAAATCATTTTTAACAATAAAGAAAACTTTGCAAATGTCCAAAGCGAGGGAGATGCTCCTGTGCGCGTGATTATTGATCTAAACGATATAAATAAAGATAAAAATAGCCAGCCTTAGATGGATTTTTGAAGATGGATTTTTTTAGTCGCGGTGCTAAAATCTATTTTTGCGAAAATGTGGCAAAAACTTGCAAAATCCTGTGAAATCAAACAAAAAACCAAACCCAAAAAAAAGAAGCTAAAATCTAAAGCAATGACAAAACGATGATAAAAACAAAATATAGTAAATTTTTGACCTCTGCTAGCTCGGCAAAAAATGCCCCGCCACCATTGCATAGCGAAGTGGCGATTTTGGGTAGAAGCAATGTCGGCAAAAGCACACTTATAAATGAAATATTAGAATCAAATCTAGCAAAAAGATCCTCTACACCGGGCAAAACAAAACTAATCAATTTTTTTGCCACACAATGGATAAAAACAGATTCTAGCCTAGAATCTAGCGACAAACAAAAAGAGGCATTTTTATCTAGCGGGGAAGTGGATTTTAAAAAAACAGATTCTAAAAAGACAGATTCTAAAGAAGTGGATTCTAAAATCTCGCTTGAATTTTTGCTACTTGATTTGCCCGGGATTGGCTATGCAAAAGTATCAAAAGAGGAGCTAAAAGCGTGGCAAAAAAATCTATGGGATTTTATATCCACGCGCAAAAGTATCAAACTTTTTTTGCATTTGATAGATTCTAGACATACTGCTTTAGCGATAGATTCTATGCTTGAAAATAGCATAAAATCCCTGTTAAAAGGCGACCAAAAATATTTGCAAATTTTTACCAAAGCCGATAAATTAAGCAAAAATGATTTGGCAAAATTGCACCAAAAAAATAGCCAAAATAACGCTATAATTATGGCTTATAACAATAAAATTCCGCAAAAATATGGTGGCAAATCGCTTTTAAAAGAAGCGATTTTTAATGGGATTTTGGGATTAGATTTTGTGAAACCTAATCCCAAAATCTAATGGCTAAAATTAAGATTTTGACAAATTTTGCCAAATAAAAAAAATCGCTTTTTGCCACCTCTGCAAAACATAAAAAGCGCAAATACAAAAAGCCCAAAATCTAAAAACCACAAACATAAAATCTAAAATCAAAAGAGTCTCTAAAATGCAGCTACTATCCAAACCAGACCCCGATAAAAGTCTAAAAAAAATCGCCCTAGCAACCCTTGCTTGCATAGTGTTTTTTGTTTGGACTTTGCTTGGGAGTATATTTTTATTTTTGCCACCTATGCTAGGGGTGCTTTTTGTGCTTTTTATGGACTCTTATGCCAAAAAAAATACCACAGCCATAGTTACTATCGTGCTTTGTCTTATCATTTATGAGAGCGAGAAACAACTCCCGCTTGGGACTTTGCCCATCGTTTTTTTGGTGGTAAATTATCTTATTAGCGAGCGTTTTAATATCATTTTTGGGCATAATTCATTTTTTGTTTTTTGGTATATCATCGTGGTTTATGCCGTGTATTTTTTGGCACTTTATATCATCAAAATGTTTGGTGCAGGGGTAAATTTTTCGCTAAATGCGATTTTTATTTATTATTTTATCATCGAGTCATCTTTCTCCCTAATCTATGAACATCTAAAATGGAAGCGCAAAAAATGGTAATCCAAATGTCTTACAACGCAAAATCCACGCAAACAAAGCGCGTAATCAGCACGCATAAAATACTGCGTTTAACACGCATAAAAACACTAAGGTAGCATAATGAAAAATATCCCCATTCCATTTAGAATCACACTTTTAATCTTTGGCGTAGTGTGGATTTTGCTACTTTTAAAGCTATCAATCATAACGATTGCTAGATATGACCACTATGAAGAAATCGCTAGACGAAATATGTTTAAACAAGAAGTGCTAGTGCCTGCAAGGGGACTTATTTTAGATAGGCAGGGCGCACCTTTGGCGGTAAATGATTTGTTTTTTGGCGTGTTTTTAAAGCCATTGCTAAAAGAAAATGAACTCCAAAACGCCCTCCAAAAAATAAAAGACAATATTCAAGGCGTAGATATTGAGTCATTAAAAGAATCTTATGTCAAGCAAAATTCTGCGTATAATCACGAGCCAATACAAGTGGTGGATTATGTAAGCTATGATGATATGCAGGTGGTGTATTCTGTGCTAAATCAGCACGAAAACATTATCGTAAAGCCGATTTTTAAGCGATATTATCCAAATGGTGAGCTAGCCTCGCATATCATCGGCTATGTGGGCGCAGCAGACAAAAACGATGTATTTTCAGATCCTATGAGCAAACACACAGGAATCATCGGTAAAGAGGGCATAGAGCGACAATATAACGCCATTTTGCAAGGACAGCTAGGCTACCGCGCTAGCATTGTAAATGCGTTTAACCAAAAAGTATCTCAAGCCGAAGAAGTGCGCCCACAAGTGCAAAATGATATTACGCTAACGATTGATGCGAGATTGCAAAGAGCGATTGATGAGGAATATGGATTTGGCGAGAAAAACGGCTCTGCAATCGTAATGGATGTGCATAATGGCGAGATTTTGGCAGCGGGTAGCTACCCAGAGTATGATTTAAATGATTTTGTAGGGGGCATAAGTATCCCCAAATGGAATGCCCTGCGTGATAATCCACATAAACCGCTTATAAATCGTTTTATAAACGGGCAGTATCCCCCGGGTTCTGTTATTAAGATGGGTATTGCGATGTCGATTTTGGAGTTTGGAAATATCGATGAAAATACCAAAGTCGTTACGCCTTATTCGATTGTGATTGGAAATCACCATTTTCGCGATTGGAAAGCAGGGGGGCACGGCAGTGCCGATGCGTTTAAAGCGATTAGAGAATCTGTTGATGTGTATTTTTATAAAATGTCGCAAGTCGTGGGCGTGGAGCGAATGACGCAAGTGCTACACCAAATGGGATTTGGGCAAAAAAGTGGGCTAGATTTTCCCGGAGAATCTAATGGGATTTTGCCAACTCCGCATTGGAAA
The DNA here is from genome assembly GCF_053654515.1 of Helicobacter sp. T3_23-1059. NCBI lineage: Bacteria > Pseudomonadati > Campylobacterota > Epsilonproteobacteria > Campylobacterales > Helicobacteraceae > Helicobacter > Helicobacter sp. T3_23-1059. Next base: position 81,287 of record NZ_JBSIUV010000004.1, read on the forward strand.
GCGCAACGATATGGCGCGCCGTGGTTTGCGGGGGATACGGTGCAGACTTCTATTGGGCAGGGGTATTTTCTCACAACCCCTATGCAAATCGCTAGATATACCGCGCTTATCGCTTCTGGCAAGCTACCTACACCGCATTTTATCAAACAACAAAATGTCGAGGATATTACCTTTGAGTCAAAAGATGTGCTAAATGATTTTCAAAAATCTAAACTTTGGGTTTTGCAAAAAGGAATGGTAGAAGCCTGCAATGCGCCCGGTGGCACAGGCACAAGACGGCTAATGGCAGCAAAAGTCAAAGTAGGCTGCAAAACAGGGACAGCACAAGTATCCTCCATAGCCCAAGACATAAAAGTGCGGATAAAAGAGAGCGAGCTAGAGTATTTCAAGCGTTCGCACGGGTGGATGACGGCATTTGTGCCATCTGAAAATCCGCAATATGCCATTACGATTTTGATAGAGCACGGGCAAAGCGGAGGAAATGCAGGACCTATCGTAGTGCGAATCGTAAATGAGCTATATAAACTAGGCTATATCAAATAGATTTTGCGACACGCTTTGTGGCACATTTGGAGGCACGCGCATAGTTTTATACGCAACTATCACAGGGCAAATATCGCTATTTTTCTTTTTGCCTAAATATTGTTGCATAACTTTTTTGTGCTAAAATCTGCTTTTTCCAAATCGCAATTTTTTACAAAAAGGCAAATGATATGCAGACTTACCAAAATCCAATAAACACTTGTGATTTTCACAATTTAGATTCTCATAATCGTGTGGGGGGGGGGGGCGATATAAATTTCGCACACTTATATTAGCGCAAACATTGCTTACACTTTCGTTTTTATTCCTTTTAGCTTCTTGTGCTTCTAAGCCAAAATACATAACCGATTCTAGCGATTACACTTCATTTGGCATTGATTACCACGATATAGAAATGATGATAGATGACAATGTAGCCTCTTTTTTAAGCTCTGATTTTGTCAAAAATTTGGAGGGCAAAAAAGTCATTGTGATTTCAGAGATAGAAAATCTCACAGATGAGGACATAGACATAGAATTATTAAGTCGCAAACTTGTCCGACAAATCCGCAATAGCAAAAAATTTATCCTTACAAATGCTATTTCAGGCAGTGGTAGCAAGACAGATAAAATGATAAGAGAATCTCGCAAACTTCGCAACGATGAGGAATACAACCAATACACCACCAAAGAAAAAGGCAATTTACGCGCTCCTGATTATTCCCTAAGTGGCAAGATTACCCAGCGCACAAAATCTATCGGCAAAAAAGTGCGTGTGGATTACCAGTTTTTGCTTGTTTTGAGCGATTTAAAGACGGGGCTCGTGCTATGGGATAATGAAGAAATCATCTCAAAAGTCATCGCAAAAGAAAAATTACAAGAATATAAAGATGAGGATTCTAGTATCGCACATAATCAAAGCTATTACACCCCAAACAACACGCAAGCAAAATCTTACTCACCTACAAAAGAAAAAGCAAAAGAATTTTTTAGAAATGCTTGGGAAAAAACAAAAGGAGGATTTTTTAGCTTTGGACCAAATGGTAGAAATCATATCGTGTTTGGAGCTGATATTGGTATTGTAAATATCGCTAATTATAGCGTTGGTAGTGTGTCCCAATCGCTAGATTTAGGTTTTCCATTGACGCTAAGGATTGGGTATGAGCGAGACTTATGGCAAAAATGGGCTTTGGGTGCTAATTTTGTTTATATATTTAACTTTGCTCTTACCTTAGGCTACGATCGTTATAAAAACACATTTAGCGAAGATGATAGTGTAATATTAGAAGATTATAATAGTAGGCGTCTAGGATTTGAAATAGTGGGCAGTTATAAAACAGAGTTGCTTGGATATAGCAGCAAGATTTATGCAGGTTTTGGGCTAAGCAAAGATAGTGGCTCTTATGCGATAGTTTCTACGCAATATGAATATATGTATCAACCAACTTACTATTACAGCACCACAAAATATGCTTACAATACAAATACATACGAACTTAGTAATCTTTATCCATTGTTGAAGCTTGGGGTAATGTGGTATGTAAAACCTGCGGTTGGCTTATCTTGGGAATTAAATTATGGATGGGCAATAGATAAACAAAACTATATAAACACAGGCGTTGGCTTGATAGTGCTTGGAATCCAATTTAGAATCTAAATGCTGTATTGATTAAAATTTGCGTAGTTTTTATGTGTATTTTTACAACTTACATTTGAAAATCTTGTTTATTTGGTGTTTTTATTTGGCTTTTTAGACTTTTTGTTTTGATTTTATGGATTTTATTAAAAATGCAAGTAATGTCAAAAGCAAGAATGGTAGAAAAAAAGTAAAATGGTGGAGTGTAGGGGGTTCGAACCCCTGACCTCAACGCTGCCAGCGTTGCGCTCTCCCAACTGAGCTAACACCCCTTAATTATTGTATTTTTTTGTATGTCAATCCATCATAAAATCGCGCCAAAAAACACAAAATCAACAAACTCACAGAATCTACGCAAAAAATCTAAAAACCAAAATCCTACCAAAAAATCTTTAAAAAATCTCTTAAAAACTATCCAAAAACCACTCCCAAAAAATCCAGCAAAAAAACTCCAAAAAGTTTTTTTTTTAGAAAATCTAAAAAGTTTTCCCAAAAACAATTCTAAAGTTTTTTAAAAAATCTACAAAAATTTTTCTAAAAATTTCAAATTCTTGCAATGCCACGATTTGCGTGCTTTTTTGTGAATTTTTCTCATTATTTGTTTATTTATGATAATTATGCGATTTGTTGTTAATTTTTATTTAAGCAAAAATTTTTTATAATCCGCGCATTTTATAATTTCTAAAGCGATTCTTAAAATCTTTAGGATTATAAAAAACCTCCAAAAAACCAAACAAAAAAGGACAAACAATGAAAACAAACATAAACAATGCCTTGCAAAATGTAGCTCTAAACACCACTGCTTTGCGATACACAACGCACAATGCCACTCAAAATCTACTAAAATCTAGCATAGAAAAAACGAGAGAGAGAGAGAGTAAAAGGCGCGAAGCATTAAACTCTAAGCATTTAAATGCAAAACTCGCACAGATTCTAAAATCACGGCTTCTAAAATCACAACTTGCAAAACCACAATGCACACAGATTCTAAAATCACAGCACACACAACTTGCAAAATCTAAACAAGGAAAATCTACAATTACATTAAGTGTGGCTAGTGTGTTATGCGTTAGCTCTCTAGCAATCGCACAAATGCCACAGGATTTTGATAAAAATTTAACTAAAAATTTTGCTAACGATTTTGATAAAGATTTAACTAAAGATTTTGCGCAAGATTTGATGAAAGAAAATCTGCAAAATCCACAAACTAAACAAGAAAATCTAAAAAATCAAAATCTGCAAACCCAACAAACCACGCAAGAAAATCAACCAACCCAAAATCTACAAAATCAACAAAATCAAAATCCACAAAATCAACGCCTTGCAATGCTTTCTACCCAAACAGAATCTAGCCAAACAAATTCTACCCAAGTAGATTCTACCCAAACAAACTCTAGTCAAAATCAAAATCTAAATAACAATGCCAAAAACAACAATGCCTATGAAAAAACTTACAATACAGATTCTAACCAAGACTACAAAGACTACGAACAACTGCAAGCAAAAGATTTAGGCAAAGTAAGTGCAAGTGCGGTGGTAAGCTCTGGATTTGATTTGCCACTAAAAGATGAGCCTAAAAATGTCTTAAAAATCCCAAAAGAAAATCTCACTAGCAAAGGCTACACTTCACTAGAGCAAGCCTTGCAATACCAACCCCTAATCACATTTACCAATAATGGTTTTGGCTCAAATATTGATTTGCGCGGGCAAGGTAGCGAGGCAAATCGAGCTGTAAAGATTCTCATAAATCGCGTGCCTATTAGCCTGCTTGATACAAGCCACGGAGTCCCTCCGTATAATAACCTTGATATAGAAGATATAGAAGCTATCGAGGTTTTGCCCGGTGGAGGGGCTGTGGTGTATGGCAATGGCACGCGTGGGGGCGTGGTAAATATCATCACAAAGACGCCTAGCAAGGATTTTGCTAGAATCGTGCTAAAAGCAAGCAGTGGTGAGAGGCTAGGTTTGCAAGGTGGTGGGCTATCGCTAGCAGGGGGCAAAAAGATAAACAATGCTTTATTTGTGAGGGGCGATGTGAGTGCTAGCTATGTGCCAAATAATCGAAATGTGAGTGGTAAAAATGATAGTGTAAGCGGAAATGACGAAGTAAAAGCATTTAAAAACGACAATAATACGAATATATATGGTGCTATCCAAACAATATGGACACCAAATGAGAATCATAAACTAGATTTTAGTGCTAATTATTCACATTTGTGGCAAAGCTATCCTAGAGAATATTTAGAAAACGCGGATACGACAACCACCACAACAGGAACTAGCCCAAATCTTGTATCAACAGATACTTATAATGGCAAACTTTATAGCACGATAAAAAAAGAGCGATTTAGCCCGCACGCTGACACTTACAAAACCCAAACTGATGCCTTGCAAACTGCGCTAAATTACACTGCTAAATTTAATGACAATTTAGATTTTGATGCGCTAGCTTTTTATCAATTTTCCTTGCTTAGATATACCAAAGATAACTACACTACGCCTACTTTTATCAATCTAGGGAGTGATGGTAAGGCAGGGTTTCAAAATCACGGGGGTGGGCTAAATCTAAAGCTAAAACATAAAGCAGGTAAATATACTTTTATTGTGGGGTTAGATAATGTGCTAGAGCATTCAAAGCGCACAAATTATACAAATCATAGAATCAATGTTTCTGCAATACAGTTGGATTATCACTATACTGCGGATATTGCAAATGAGGCTACAAAGCTATCAAATAGTCTTTATGTGTTTGATAATTTTAGGTTTGCTAAATGGTTTGATTTAAGCAAGGGAGCAAGAATAGAATATTCTAATTATTGGACGACAAATAATCAAATGTTTAATAGCACTTGTTCGTCAACGGCAAATAATGCAATGTGTGCTAGTTATGGTGGAGTGGTAGTCAATGAATTACTAGATTTCAAAGCCCACACACAGCGACTAAGCTACGCCGCAGAAATCACACCAAATTTTCGATATAGCGATACGGGCAATATTTATGCAAAAGCCGAGCTAGGATTTATCAGCCCTAGCGCGTTTCAAATGATAAATGCCGACCCAAACTCTGCGATAAATCAAGGCAACCCACAAGGCACACAGCTAAACAAAAACGAGCTAAATGGCATAAAACCTGAGCGTTATGTAACAGGTGAGATAGGCTGGAGGGATTATTTTTCTTGGAGCGATTTAAGTGCGACATTTTTTTATACACATACTTTTGATGAAATCTTTGTCAATACCATTTCTCACGGCACGGCGTATTCATACAGCAATCTAGGCGAGACGCAACGCGCAGGAGCAGAGCTAATGGCAAATCAAGGATTTTGGAATGATAGAATCAAACTAGGGGAGAGTGTCAGCTATATCTACACAAATATCTTGCAAACAAATGCGACAAATAGCCACCTAAAAGGCAAAAGTGTGCCTTATGTGCCTTTTATCAAGGCTACATTACATATTCAAGTAGAGGCATTAAAGCTAGGGAATCAATCTTTAAGCGTGTTTTTTAACAACGCATATTATGGGCAAAGCATCGACACTACCACGCGCACTGTGGCAGGACAAAGCATAAAAGAAAGCTATGTGATGAATAAAGGCGGATATGTGCTAAGTGATTTGGGGCTAAACTATAAAATCTCATATTTTCAAATCGGTGCAGGCGTGCGAAATCTATTTGACTCGCTATATGCGACTTACCAAAAATATCCAAACTATATCGCAGGGCTAGGCAGGACATATTATATAGAGTTGCGATTTGGATTTTAGATTTTGGGTTTTTTAGATTTTGTGGCGTTTGGAGGGGTTTAGAGTGGATTTGGAGGGTTTTTTGTCAAAAAACCAAATGCAGTGAAAAATTTTTGATAATTTAAGATTTTTTAGATTCTTGCAATTTTTTAAAGCATTGATTTTAAAATATCTAAGGTATTTTTGATGCAATATGCTATGTCTTTTTTACTCATTGCTTGATGAAGCGGGAGGGATATTTCAGCGTCATACCATTTTCTTGCATTGCTTCCATTATCGCGTGCGCAATCTTTATAAAACGCATAATCAAAAATGGGCTTATAATGCACCTGCACGCCTAGCCCTTTCTCTTGCAATGCCCTAAAAATCGCTTTTTTGTATGGCACAAACTTGGGCTTTAGCACAATGGGGTAGAGGTGGTTTGTGGTTTTGTGATTTGGCAAAATCTGTGCGTGAGTGGGCGTAAAATACGGATTTTCATAAAAAACCTCATCGTAGATTTTGGCGATTTTTTCTCTTTTGGCTAAAAACTCATCGATTTTTTCTAGCTGGGATAATCCTAGTGCGGCTTGGAGTTCGTTTAAGCGGAAATTAAACCCAAAATCTTGCACCTCACTATCCCATAGCGAAATCTTGCTAAGCCCGTGTGAGCGCAAGGATTTTGCTATTTCATAGATTTTTTTATCATTTGTGGTTATCGCTCCGCCTTCTGCTGTGGTGATAGGCTTTATCGCGTGAAAGCTAAAAATGCTAACATCAGCAAAAGAGCCGATTTTGCGTCCATTTACTTCGCCACCAAAAGCGTGAGAGCTATCCGAGACAAAGGCTAGATTATGCGCTTTGGCAAGGGTTTTTATGGATTTTGCCTCTACGCTATTTCCTGCAAAATCCACGCTAACAATTCCGCTGATTTTGCCTTGTTTAATGTTTTTGCGTTGTTTTTGAGTGTTGGTTTTGTTTGTTTTGTTTTGCAATATGGATTTGATAGATTCTACGCTGATATTTCCATTTGGCAAAATATCTGCAAAGATTGGCTTTGCCCCGCACGCACGGAGCATATTTGCTGTGGCGACAAAGCTATTTGGCGTAGTGATGACTAGCTCGCCCTGCTTAAAAAGCGCGCGATAAGCGCAATATAGCGCGGAAGTGGCGGAGTTAAAACAAAGCGCGTATTTCACGCCCACATATTGTGCGATATTGCGCTCAAACTCTTCACATAGCTCGCCCTGCGTTAAAAGCGGGGATTTTAGGGCTAGCTTTACGCGCTTTATGTCGCTTTTATCAATCGATTGCGTGCTGTAAGGCAAAAAAATGTTGCGTTTGTTTTTGTGGGTAGATTTTGGGGTAGATTTTTTGTGGATTTGTTTTGTAGATTTTGGCGTTTTGGTGGTTTTTTTTGTGCGCGTTTGCATTGCTATATTTTTTGTATTTTTCATAGCGATTTTCCTTTGTAGATTTTAGATTTTATGTTGGCATTATGCCATTTTGCCGCAAGGCTTCATAAAGGGCTATGCCTACACTTGTAGCGAGATTTAGGCTTCTTGCTTTGTGTGAAATAGGGATTTTTAGCATTTGTGTTGCATTTGCTTGCAATATATGTTTATCAATCCCCGCATCCTCTCTACCGAAATACAAAAAGCATTCCTTTTTAAACCTCGCGTCATATAAAGATTTCGTAGCCTTTGTGCTAAAAAAATAGTGATTAGAATCTATCGGGTAGCATTGCCAAAAATCCTCCACACAATTCCACTCTTTTTTATACAAAACCTGCCAATAGTCCATTCCTGCGCGTTTTAGGGATTTGTCATCAATGTGAAAACCTAGCGGGTGGATAAGGTGCAATATCGCTTCTCCTGCGACACAAAGCCTGCCGATATTGCCCGTGTTTTGTGGGATTCTAGGTTGAAGTAGGATAATATGTATCATAACAAGTGCTTAAAAAAGAGATAAAAAAGAATCTAAAATGCTAAAAAATTCCAAAAAATAAACATAAAAAAAGCATTCAAGCTAGAATCCTAACTTGAATGCTTAAAAAAAAACAAATGCAAAAACACGGCTACAAAAAACTAACCACAAAATCTAAAGTTTTTACGCCTTAGATTTTGCGTGATTTTTTGCATTTATTGTGCGTTTTCTGCTTTTTGTTTTTCGCCATCGAGTAGCTCATCGACGGTTTGGGCTAGCTTTTTAGCAGCGGCTTGATTTACGCCTTTTGCTCGTTGCAAGTTTTCTTCTAGTAGCTTTGTATCGAGTTTATCGATTTTGACTAGCACCCAGAGATTTCCTGTCTTGCTTACCCATTTTTGGACTACACGAGAGCCAGCTAGAGACTCATTTACGCTTTGTCGTATCGCTTGGACAGCTTCTTGATTTACGCTATCTTCGCCACTTGTAGTAAGCTCTCTATACTTGCTTTCTACTTGAGTGTTGAGTTGTCCTGCAAGTTTTGTGCGAGCTGCTGCCTCTGCTTGTGTGGTAGCAAAACCAAAATTGTTGTTTTTGATTTTGGCACTACCTGTGGCAGCTAGCAAACCAGAATCGCTAGTAACCCACTCAGGCGCACCATCAAATTCTGCCGCTACGCCAGAGTCGTTTTTTATGCCTTGTAGTCCGCCTTTATCTCCGCAGCCACTAAATCCAACTAGCCCGATAAAGCCAAAAGCTAGCGCAAGTATCACGCTAGAGAGTGTCTTTGTTTCCATTTTGAATCCTTTGTTTTGGAATAAGAACGCATTGTATTCTAAAATGATTAACGAGTTTTAATAAAAGCGATATAATGCGCTTAAAAGTTTTTTAAATTTTGACATTTTTTACAAGACATTTTTTACAAAACAACAACAAAAAAAGACGCAAAGGACACAAATGCTTGATACCACAAAATCCACTCCAACCCCACCTACAAAAACAAACTTCCCTACAAATCAAACAAATAAAAAGCGCGTGATTTCAGGTATCCAGCCCACAGGCAAAATCCATTTAGGCAATTATTTAGGAGCGGTGAAAAATTGGGTAGATTCTCAAAATATTTATGAAAATATATTTTTTATCGCAAATTCCCACTCCATCACGATGCCACAAAACCCAAAAGAGCTAGAATCTAACACCTATGCCATAGCGGCAATGCTTTTAGCCTGCGGGATAGATACGGAAAAATCCACTATTTTTATCCAAAGCCAGATTGATTATCACCCTGCGCTAGCGTGGATTTTGGATTGCAATATTTCAATGGGCGATATGGGGCGAATGACGCAGTTTAAAGACAAAAGCGCAAAGCAAAGTGCGCAAAAAGCAAGCGTGGGGCTGTTTAACTACCCTGCACTTATGGCAGCAGATATTTTGCTTTATGATGTGGATTTTGTCCCTGTGGGGCAAGACCAAAAACAGCATTTAGAGCTTACACGCAATGTTGCGATAAAGTTTAACCGCGACTATGGAGAATGCTTTAAAATCCCAGAGCCACTTATCCAAAAAATCGGCGCAAAAATAATGGGGCTAGATAATCCACAAATAAAAATGAGCAAATCCCAAAAGGGCGAAAATCACGCGATATTTTTGCTAGATAGCCCCGAAACCATCACGCACAAAATCAAAAAAGCCACGACAGATTCTAATGGCTTAATCGCTTTTGATGAATCACGCGCAGGGCTTTATAACTTGCTGTGTATGTATGAGATTTTTAGCACACAAAGCAGGGAAGCGATAGAAGCAGAGTTTGCAGGCAAGGGCTATGGAGAGCTAAAATCTAGGCTAAGCGATTTGCTAGTAGAATCCCTGCGCCCTATAAGAGAAAAATATGAAAAACTAATGCTTGAGCAAGGCTACATAAAGCAGATTTTAGAATCTAGCGCGGACAAAGTCCGCCCCATAGCCAAAGCCACTTATGAGAGAGCAAAAATCCTAGTAGGGCTTGTTTAGATTTTGCTTAGATTTGTGTATCTTTGAAGTGTTTTTAAGCCGTTTTTAAAAGAGCTAGAAATCATATTTAAGCGTCAAGTAATAGTTTCTCCCCTCGCCCGCTAGATAAGTCCTTGTGCCTTGCGTGCCCAAAATCGCATTTCCCGCGCTACTAGCTTGATAGGCTACATAAAAGCTATCATATAGATTTCTTACCCCCGCACTTATGCTAAATCCACCATAGCCATAAGTTAGCCCAATATCCCCTAGAACATATCCGCCTTTATTCATCACGGCATAGTTATTATCGACTGATTGCCCATAGTAGCTGTTGTTGTAAAATACATTTAGCCTATGTTTGCCCGCTTTTATGGCTTGCAAGTTTGCTAGGAGGCTTATTTTTGTAAGTGGCACATAAGGGATTTGTTTGCCCTCTTGGCTTGCATCGCTTGCAGCTGTGGAGTTATTGTTAAAATTAGCGGTATTATCCCTGCCTTTTAACACATTAGAATAATTCACATTGATAGATTCTTGCAATATCAAAATCTCGCTAAATAATTTTTGCTTGCTTATAAACTCAAATCCAAATCGTTGCGTCTCGCCTAGATTATAAAAGTTGCGCACGGCGGTTTGGTAGATATAGCGGATTTCATTGAAACTATGCGTATAATACGCACTCATCATAAAGCTAGAAAATCTAAAATCATCTCTCCACCCTATCTCGCCTGTGAGATACTGCTCTGGCTTTATGTTTGCGTTAGCAAGATCTTTTGTATTCGCACTTTGACTAACCGCATTTACGATTTGAGCTACACTAGGGCTGATAAATCCTACTTCACCTTTGGCATATATACTGCCATTTTCGCCATAATGAAACGCTGGGGTTAGCTCAAATGCGTAGTTTGCTTTGGTGTCTTTTTGTGTGGCGGTTTGCGTGATAAAGCTAAAATTTTGCCCAAAAGCTGTAACTGCGGTGCGATTTACATCATAATGCACCACTTCGCCCCTAGCCCCACCTGTGAGCGAGAAAAATTTACTCGGCATAAAAGAATCTAGCACATATAATGCGCCACTATACCTAACCCCACCTCTTTTATCGCTACTCCCGCTATTTGCTTGGCTTATTTCGACATTATTATCTAGCCCTACAAATAGCTTATTTATTTTTGTGCTATGTTTGATTTTGGCAAAAAGCCCTGTATTGTGTGTGCTATTTGTCCCTGTGATATTTGCGCCCGCACTAGATGGTTCGCCTGCAATATCAGGAAACAAAAAATCACTAAACGAATAAAAAGCAAGCGCACTAAACTGCAACGATTCTCTAAAATCTGCGATATATTTTAGCGAGGCACTCGCTAAATCCTGCTCTACCATTCCATTTGAAGTGGCTTGCGTGGGCGTGATATATCGCTCTGCTTTCATTTGGGATATGGATTTTTCTTGCGTGCCTGTGCTAAATTTATTATTATACCCTGCAAAAAATTGATAGGATTTTGCATAATTTGCACTAAAATCTAACCTATGTTTTTGATTTATTTGATAGTAGGTTTGCAAAGAAGCGTAGGCATTTTTGGTGTATTCATTTGGGCGCAAGCCGTTTTTGTAGGCATAGCTAGCATTTGCGCTTAAAAATAATTTGTCTTTGATTTTTGCTCCTCCACCCATACTTGCTTTGCCACTCAAAGTGTTTTTTGCCTCATAAGCAACACCTTCTAAACTAACCCTAGCATAATTTTTGCTTGGCTTTTTGGTAACGATATTTACCACGCCACCACGCGTGCCATTTCCATATACCACAGCCCCGCCACCGGGCAAAACTTCGATAGATTCTATGTCGTTAATATCCACGAGATTAAAGGGATTTGTCCCATTTAGCGCAAAGCCATTTCGACTTGCGCCATAGCCTGTGTCATTTGGATTGATTGGCACTCCGTTTATAAATGTTTTTAGCGATTTTGAAGCGTCTAATCCCTGCCCGCGAATATCGATTTGACTTTGTCCATTTGCAGCGGGGGCAAGAGTGATAGATGGCTGGTGTTGCAAGGCTTGCTCTAAATTTGTATAGCCTTTTTCTTGCAAATCATTTTTATGTATGATAATGACATTTTTTGATTCTATATCTAGGATATTATCGCGTGTTTGGATTTTGGTAGCACTTACACTTACTTTGCCCAAATCTTTTGCTTGCAGTTGCTCGTAGTCTTTGTAGTCTTGGTTGGAATCTGTATTGTGAGTTTTTTAATAGGCATTGTTGTTTTTGGCATTGTTATTTAGATTTTGGTTTTGACTAGAATTTGTTTGGGTAAAATCTGTTTGGCTAGAATCTACTTGGGTAGATTCTGTTTGTGTAGAAAACATTGCAAGGCGTTGATTTTGTGGGGTTTGATTTTGTTGATTTTGGTTTGGTGGATTTTGTGTTCGTTGATTTTGTAGATTTTTGGTTGGTTGATTTTCTTGCGTGGTTTGTTGATTTTGCATATTTTCTTTCATCAAATCTTGCGCAAAATCTTTAGTTAAGTTTTTATCAAAATCCTGTGGCATTTGTGCGAGTGCTAGAGAGCTAACGCATAACACACTAGCCATACTTAATATAGCTTTGGATTTTCCTTGTTTAGATTTTGCAAGTTGTGTGTGCTGTGGTTTTGCAAATTGTGATTTTGAAAGCTGTGTGCGTTGTGTTTTTAGAATCTGTGCGGATTGTGTTTTTGCAAATTGTGATTTTAAAAGCTGTGATTTTAGAAGCTGTGCTTGCTTTGTATTTGAATGCTTAGAGTTTAATGCTTCGCGCCTTTTACTCTCTCTCTCTCTCTCTCGTTTTTGCTGTGTTAGATTTTACTAGATTTTGAGTTGCATTGTGCGTTGCGTATCGCAAAGCAGTGGTGTTTAGAGCTACATTTTGCAAGGCATTGTTTATGTTTGTTTTCATTGTTTGTCCTTTTTTGTTTGGTTTTTGGAAGTTTTTTATAATCCTAAAGATTTTAAGAATCGCTTTAGAAATTATAAAATGCGCGGATTATAAAAAATTTTTGCTTAAATAAAAATTAACAACAAATCGCATAATTATCATAAATAAACAAATAATGAGAAAAATTCACAAAAAAGCACGCAAATCGTGGCATTGCAAGAATTTGAAAATTTTTTGAAAAAAATTTATAGATTTTTTGAAAAATTTTAGAATTGTTTTTGGGAAACTTTTTTTGATTTTTTTTAGAGATTTTTAGAAAAAACTTTTAGGAAAACTTTTTAGATTTTCTAAAAAAAACTTTGTGGAGTTTTTTGCTGGATTTTTGTAGAATCTATATCATTTATCATATTGAGCGCAAGCAAAATATCTCTATTTGCGTTTTTTTTAGATTTAGAGATACTTCGGGCTACACCCTCAGTATGACAAGCGGATAGATTGCCACGCGTGGCGTTGCCACGCTCGCAATAACGGCGGTGGAATTATTGCTCGCAATGGCGGAATGTTTTTTGTCATATTGAACGCGCAAGCGTGAAATATCTCTATTTGTATTTTTTAGATTTTCTAAAGAATCTGTGCTTTGGGATACTTCGGGCTAGTCCCTTAAGTATGACAAATCTTTGTTGCTTTTTTGAGATACTTCGGTTTCTTGCAAAAACCTCAGTATGACAAGATTTTGTAGTATGTGGATTGCCACGCGTGGCACAAAAACGCAATGCTATCAATACCTAAACAACACGCAATTTAAAATATGCCTATTGTAATAGCAAAAATTTATGTGCTTTTTCTTTTGGATATGGCAGGATTTCATAGATTTGCTCGCCTACTTGGACTTTTTGAGGCCGTGGATTTTGGGCTTGCGCTAAGCAAGATTTTGTTTGCGTTAAACTAGATTCTATGTTTGTTTGAGTTTGTTGCGTTGGCTCTAAATCTATTTCTTTTGATTCTTTGTTTTCTTGCGTTTTAGCTTTTTGCGCTAGCCCAAAATCTACTTCTTTTGATTGTTGATTTGCCTCATAAGATTTTGCTATTTTTGCATACCCTAGCGTTATGCGTGCAGCCAAAATCTTATCCTCTTTACTAGCGTCTTTTTCGACTAGCCCTAGCGGTCCTATTGATTCTAACAATACGATTTTTTCCATAGCAGGATTTGGCAAATCTAGTTTAGCGTTTTCATTCTCATTGCGCCCGATGATTGCTCTTGCGCCATTTGGTAGCACCATATATCGCCCGATTTTTACTATCGTGCTATCTTGGAGTCCCATTTTTCGATGAGTGCTTAAATCTTTTAGCTTTTTTGCGACACTTATATCGGTTAGCAGACAGCCTCCGCCCGGATTTTCATAGTATTTCCACCCCCATTTTTGCACCATTTCTAGTTGTCGTGTGCGTCCTCTGCCACTTATATCTAGCAGTTTTTCTCTACTTACCCAGCCTACTTTTTCAGGGAAGCTAGGAGGCAGTAGCTTTGCGCTCATCGGTCGCAAAAGTAGCTCATCTAGGCTATGTGGTTTTGTTTTTTCACGCCCACTTCTATCTAAAATCTTATCAAATATCGCTTTTTTGCCCACTTCCCTTACAAGACTTCGCACTTGGTCTAACGCCTCTTTGCGTTGAGATTTGGGACGCTGTCCTAGCACCTCGCCACTCACCACAAAGCTAGCTCCAAACTTTTCTAGCAAGTAAAACGCATTTGCAAACATATTCGCGTGGCAATCTATGCAGGGGTTAAAATACTTGCCATAGCCGTATTTGGGCGTAAAAAGGATTTCATTAAAAAACTGCTCTCTTATATCTACCACTTCTAGCCTAGCTCCTGCTTGCGCGCTTGCGTTATGTAGGTATTCTTTTTTGTCTTTGTTGCTACCAAAGCCTATGTTAAAATGCAAGGCTATGACTTCTATGCCCTGCATTGTGAGAAGTTTCATAGAGATTAGGCTATCACAGCCCCCGCTAAAAAGTGCTAATGCTCGCATTTTTGTCCTTTTTTATTAAGATTTTATCGTTGTTAGATTTTATGTTGCAAGATTTATGATTTTGCAAAATCTCTCAAAATCTGCCACATTTGCCACGCATTTTCACAAAAACATTTCGCGCAAACATTTTACGCAAAAAAAGCAAAATCTAGCACCACAAAAGATTTTATATGGTTTGCAATTCGCCTTTGTTGATTTTTGCTAGCTTTGCTCGCAAGCGCATTATGATGGCTATATCTGTGGCAAGTTTTAGCTCCCTCTCTAAATGTCGCTTGATAAAATATTTTAGCTCCTCTTCAAATCCCCTGCCATCATCATCGTTTCGCAAAGGCAATGGATCAAGCGCGATTCCCAAAAGCTGTGGGTGATTTTTATCCTCTTTGCAAAGAGCCTCAAACGCTCCGCGATAATCCATAAAAATCCTAGAATCTATAAAATCTAACGCCCGATTTAATAATGTCTCATTTTCTAGCATATAGCGCAGGATTAGCCGCTCTAGCCTATCGCCACTAGATTCTAGCGGGGCAGAATCTACGCTATTTTTTGACGCGTTTTTGTTTGTTTGAAGTTTGATTAGGCTAGATTTGTCGTATTTTGTAGTGATAAGTCGCTGTGGGATATGCAACAAATCTGCCAAAAATCCTACATATTCTTCTTGCATAAGCGGGCTTAGCGAGTGCAAAAACTCGCTAGATTCCCTCAATGCGTCCTCTTTTTGCAAAGGATTTTTACCTATGTCGTATTTGCTAACTATATGGTAGAAACAAAACTCAATAAAAGGTGTAGATTTTGCAAAAATAGATTCTAGCTCGCTCGCCCTACCCTGTGCCACCATATCAGCAGGATCTGCGCCATTTGGAAAAATCACTACCCCACCTTTTTTGCTAAGCGGGGCTAGCAGTTTTGAAGCTTTAAAAGCGGCGTTTATCCCCGCGCTATCGCCATCAAATCCTAGTAAAATCTCTGGCGAGCCTTTATCTAGCAGTGGGATATGCTCTTTTGTCAAAGCTGTGCCAAGCGTGGCTACGGCGTTTATAAAGCCTGCTTTGTGTAGCATTATCGTATCTAAATAGCCCTCGACTATGATTACTTGCTTGCGCTTATAAATCGCGCTTCGCGCTAAGTCATAACCATATAAAATCTTTGATTTATTGAAAATCACGCTTTGAGGGGAGTTGATATATTTGCCCATTTTGCCCTCTTTTACAGCGTTGTCATTTAGCGTGCGTCCGCCAAAACCTATGATTTTGCCATTTGGGGAATGGATAGGAAATATCACTCTCTCGCTAAACCTAGCATACATTCGCTCATTTGCTCTAAATCCCGCATTTGTGCCATTTGTATGGGTGTTTTTGTAGCTATTTGATTCTTGAGTCTTGCCTAGCACGCCGTATTCTAGCAATTCTTTAAAATCTAGCCCATTTGCATTTATGTAGGTTAGATTTTGCGTGCTTGTGGGGCAGTAGCCTAGCTTAAAAGTATTGATTAGATTTTCATCGATTCCGCGTTTTTGCAAGTAGTCTAGGTGGATTTTAGATTTTGCTAGATTTTGGGAGTAAAATTGTGCCATTTTTTCTAGCACATCGGTTTTTTTGACTTCGTTTTTATTGTCGTATTCTAGGGTAAATCCGCACATATCAGCGATTTTTTCTATCGCTTCTTTGTAGGTTAGCTTTTCATATTCCATTACAAAAGTTATCGCATCGCCACCTTTGGCACACGCCCCATAGCAAAAATACAGCCCCTTTTGTGGCGAGACTTTAAAGCTAGGGGTTTTTTCGCTATGAAACGGACACAATGCCTTAAACCCGCTGCCATCGGGCATTAGCTCGATATAGCTACCAATGATTTCGACAATATCTATGTAGGTTTTTAGATTTTGTATGCTTGCTTGGGAAATCATTTATATCCTTAAAATGTTGCTTGCGGTGGTTTTAGATTTTGTGATTTTAGCGCAAGAATGTTTGATAAATGATAATATCGTTTGATTTGAAGCATTCGTTAAGTCTTTGTTGTCGTTGTGTTTTGTGGATTTTGTTTTTGTAAAAAGTAGATTGTTGGTTTTTGCAGATTTTGTTTTGCAAAGCGTTAAAAAGAATAAAAAAGCATAAAAATGTAGATTTTGCGATATTGCAGGGGTTTTTATTATATTTTGCAAAATGTTGCCAACATTTTTGCACGATAAAATCTAAAAAATAACCCCCTCCAAATCCTACTTCAAATCGCAATAGAAAAAAGCCCCCCTCCACATAAATCCTCCAAAATCCCCCCTCATAAAAATCCACCTCCCAAAATCCCCTCCCAAAAAGCCAAATCCTAGAATCTAAATCCGTATTTCAACGCCACAGAATGTGCCTTTCCGCTGTTGTAAAATACGCCATTGTATCCCAAAGTTAGCTCGTGGTTTTTGTTGATAGCAAAGATTGCGTTTGCATCGACATTTCCATAGATTTTGGGGAGGTTGATTCTAGCGATATTTTCATCTAGCCCGCCGATTGTGAAACTTGCATAAGGCGTATGCAAGATATTGTATTTCACACCTGCATTTAAGCTAGTTTTAAAGATTTTATGCCAGCTATGATACCATTTCGCTCCAGCTCCTACTTGTGGCAGTTGCCAATTATGCTCGACATACTTTTCACTATTTGCTGTTTTTAGCGAGAATCCATCTAAATGCAAGACATCATAGCTTAGCCCCACTTCAGGTGCTAGATAGCTCTCTTTAGATTTAAATAGCAACGCAGCCCCTATCTTTGCCTCTGCACCGATAGTGTAGCTAGTTAGCTTCGCTTTTGCATTGACATTGCTAGCAGAGATGGTTAGCTCAGGTAGCTCCACATTTGCGCGGATATTTGCTTTGACAAATGGTTGGAAAGTCTCGCCATTGCCAAATTTGCTAAGGATATTTAGCCCGATATTTAACGCATTTGTGTTTAGGTTTGCGCTTGAGCTAGCTACGCCTGCTTGATTAAAATCTAAGTTTGCTTTAGCATACTCATAGCCTAGATATAGGCTTGCTAGAGAGCCACCTGTGGCGTATTGCACTCCTAGCAGAGCACCGCCTGCGACTTCGCTTTGATTTGCCGCACTTAGGCTAGCACTGCCAAGCGTGGCATAAGGAAGCACAAAACCGCGCCATTTTTTGTTTGCTTTCTCATCGCTAGATTCATCATCATTGACTACGGAGAAGTAGTTGTGATTGACTAGAGAGTCTAGCAAACCTTGTGTGATAAGCGTTTTTCGCACAGAATTTAGTGCTAGATTTTGCAATACTTGCGCACCATAGCTATTTGCCGCATCACCGCTAAGCCCAAATCCATTTGTCGTAGCATTTAGTTTTAGCCCTTGAGTGGTTTTGATATGGCTTGCATTGACTGCGTTTTGTAGTCCTGCGATTGTTCCGCCTTGACCACCTACAGTTTTAAACACATTATCAAAGCTATACACTTCGTTTGATTTGACATTATCGCCTACATTCACGGTGATAGCTTCATTTGCCACGCTAGCATTTGTTACGGTTGAGCCATCTGCTACATAGATATGCGCGTTTTTATCATTGCTATTATCCCATTGCGTAGCAGTGCCATCAATCGTTAGATTCCACGCATTTAGACTTAGGTTTGTTACCTCGCCATTTATATGGGCTTTTGTCGCTTCGTTGTAGCCGATATTGTTGTTGTTTAGCGTTAGACTTGCGATTGTTCCGCCATTATTATCTAGCGCATTTACTTTTGCGTTTGCACCTATGGAGGTGATTTTACCAGCTTTATTATCTAGCACATTGATAGTCCCACCGCTTATATCGCCTATGCTGTTTTTGCTTTCATTTACCAATTCAGAGATATTACCACCTGTGATATTAGTTATTTCGCCTTTGTTTTGTAGCTTGGCGATATTTCCTCCAGAGATTTCTGTGATTGTGGCTTGTTCATTTTGCGCGCCTGTGCCAGCATTGACAAGTAGGGTGATATTTCCACCGCTGATTTTGTCAATACTAGAATATTGCGATTTAGCATCATCTGCTACGCCATTTGTGATTTTGGTAAATGTCCCGCCTGAAATCTCGCCGATGTTTGCTTTCTTAGTATCACTCTCGCCCTCATTTTTTAGCTCGTTATAAAATCTACCACCTGAAATCTTGCCTATGGTAGCGTTATTAGTAAGCCCACCGCTTTCAGCCACAGGTGCGCCATTGCTAGGATTGCTACCCGCTTTGCCAAATACACCATTTGAGATACTTTGGATAGTCGAGCCAGCAGTATTTGTGAGAGTTTCTATCGTCCCGCCAGAGATAGAATCAATCGTAGCGATTTTATCTGTTTGCCCGTTTGTAAGGGTAGTGATTTTGCCTCCAGCGATAGAGATGATTCTAGCAGCATTTGTAGTATCTGCACCTGTATTTTCTAGCGCAGTGATTTCGCCACCGCTTATCGTGCCGATTAAGCCATTATTATCTAGCTTGGTAGTGATTTTGCCTCCGCTTATGGATTCTATGCTAGCGTTTTGGCTATTTGTTACCGTGCCGACATTTGCTAGATTTGAGATATTTGCGATATTTGCGTAGGCATTGTTTGTTAGCGCGGTGATTTCGCCAGCAGAGATATTGCCGATATTTCCGCTATTATCTAGCTTTGCTAGTGCGGCTTCTCCTAGCCCTGCGATATTTGCGATACTTGCACCCGCGCTATTTGCTATACCATCTGCTGCAAAGCTCCCGCTAGAAATCGTGCCGATTTGTCCGCTATTTGTTAGCTTCGCGCTAAATGTCGCACCATTGATTTGGCTTACTACGCCTTTGTTATCAAACGCATTTGTGATTGTCGCTTTTCCTAGCGTGCCGATAGTTGCGCCTTGCTCGTTTGTGAGGGCGGTTATCGTGCCAGCAGAGATATTGTCAATCCTACCTTTTGCATTGTTATTTAGCTCGGCGATTGTGTCTTTTTGGCTTACATTTAGCTCGACATTTGAGATAGTGCCTGTGTTATTTATAGTCCCATTTGCGCCGATACCATTTATCGTGCCGATTTGCCCGCTATTGCTAAGTGCTTTTGTAAATGTCCCATCACTAATGGTGTTAATCCTGCCAGAATTGTTAAGCCCTTCTGTGAATGTCCCACCGCCTAGCTTATCGATAGAGCCAGCATTTTTATACGCACCTGCGGTAGCAGCAGAGTCAGTAAATGTCCCACCGCTTATCGTGCCGATAGTCCCGTTGTTATCGCCTTTTATCGTGCCGTTTTCTATGCTAGTGATAGTGCCATTATTATTACCTGTGAGAGCACCACCGCTTATCGTGCCGATATTGCGATTGTTATTTCCTGTGAGTGTGCCTCCGCTAATGGTGGTAATATTGCCATCATTATTCATAGTTAGGCTACCACCTTTTAGTTCGCCTATCGTGCCTGTATTGCTACCTTTGGATATAGTCCCATCGGTAATCGTAGTGATAGTCCCGCTATTATCAAGGTTGGTAAATGTGCCTTTTTTGATTTCGGTTATGGTGTTGGAGTTGGTTACATTTGTAAATGTGCCATCTTCTATGCTAGTAATCGTTCCGCGATTTTGCACATCTTTGTAGGTTTTGCCTGCTCCACCTAGTGCGCCTATCTCGCCAGAATTATTTAGCACGCCAGCTACGCCACCGCTTACCGTAGTGATTTTGCCAGAATTTGCCACATCTTTTGTCAAATCCGCTGAAATCGTAGTGATAGCTCCAGAGTTGCTAAGATTCCCTGTATCTGCGCCTATCGTTTGAATAGTCCCAGCATTTGATACGCCATTTGAGAAAGTCCCACCGCTAATGGTAGTGATAGTCCCACCTGCGTTGTTTTGTAGCGTGTTTTTAAATGTCCCAGCTGAAATCGCAGTGATAGTCCCGCTATTTTGGACATTGCCATTTAGCGTGCCTCCAGCGATAGCCTCTATCGTGCCAGCGTTTGAGAGATTGCCATTTAGCGTGCCAGAAGTGAATTTTAGAGTAGCACCTTTTTGGTTGTCAATATTTGCGTTGATAGTGGCAGTCCCATTTATATCAGCGATTGTGCCACCATTATTATTCGTAATGCTACCATTTATCGTGCCTCCGCTGATTTTGGTAATCGTGCCAGAATTTGCAATCCCTGTGCTTACATTGCCCTCTGTGCCGATTTGTGTATTGGCTTTTATATCAGTGATTGTGCCTGCATTGCTTAGTGTGCCTGTGATTTTGGTAACATTGCTAGCGTCTGCACCTGAAATCTCACTCACAGTTACTGCATTGTCCACTTTGACATTTACGCCCTCGCCACTTTTGATAGCGTCAGCATCTACGGCGGTGTAGTTTTGTTTTTTGTCTTCATCGCTTAGATTTACATCTTGCGCGCTTAAAGCGATATTTGGCAACAGCATAGTGGCTACGACCACAGAGCAAGCGATTTTGGTTGAGTTACTGAGTTTGTTTGTGGCTAGTGAAGTAGCGCAACTAGCCCCGTGCGCATTATGAGAAATTCCCATAGTGTCTCCTTGTGGATTAGATTTTGTAGTAAGGCAAAAAAAGGCAAAAATGCAAACCCACAAACGCGCATTTGCTAGCTGTGCTTACCATTCTCTAAGATTCTCATAATGCTTGTTAGGTAGCGGTGATTATGAGATGTTTAGAGGGATTGTCATCAAACAAAGACAAAATGACGCAGTGTGATAAATCTATGTCATAGTGAATAATGCTTTTTGGCTCTTTTTGGATTTTTGGCTCTTTTTTGTTTGCCTTTTTAGCTTTTTAGCAACATTCATTTTTGACAAGATTTTTTTATGTTTGCAAAGCGCATTAGACAAAAAAAAAAAAAAACAGATTGCAAATCAAAAAGAAACAAAAAGTAAGCAAAAAAATAATGAAAAATAAACAACAAATAAGAACTAAACCTAATAAATATCAGTATTTTTTTGCATTTTTTTGAATATAGCTAGGGGGTGGATTTTAGGTGGAATTTGTAATATTTAGGCAAAAATATGTGGTTTATATATAAAATTTAGATTTCCTAAAATCAAAAAAAAAAAAAAAAAAAAAAAAAAAAAAAAAAAAAAAAAAAATAAAAAAAAAAAAAAAAAAAAAAAAAAAAAAAAAATTAAAAAAAAAAAAAAA